>CAJMSO010000184.1 GCA_905216075.1 uncultured bacterium
GCCTGGCTCGCCACTACCTGCGCCGAGGTGAAGCCCGCGGCGTAGGCGAGCTTGTAGGTCGTGGCCATCGCGCCGTAGCAGGCGCCGCCCGCAAAGACCTGGAGCGCCGCCTTGGCCTGTCCCGCGCCCGTAACTCCTGCCCCGGCGGCCTGTTGCTTGATTGTGTTTGTTCCTGCCATTAGGCTCCCTTCCGTCTGCTGTCTTGCAGATGCACGTCTCGTGCGTCTGTTCCCTGCAGTCGGAAGGTGGGCTCGTGCGGTCTTCTGGCGGTGCATGTGGTACCTGCTGCCAAGACGAAAAAGGCCACGCAACCGACTGCTCGGTTGCGTGGCAAAAAGGTGGCTAGCGCCCAGAAAAGTCCACGCGTTTTTAGACTGAGACAAAGTACTACAACAGGTGAGATTCCGTCAAGAAAAACCGAGGAAAAAAGTGAGCCTCTGCCCGCCGTACCTGTGGCGGTCGTTCCCCGAACGGGGCGGTGCTGTTGGGGACTGTCTCGATCTGTAACAGTAAGACCCGGTTTTGGTCCGTAGATGTTACAGATTTAGACGTTTTGTCGGGGCGGTTTCCGTTTGTCTTGATCTGTAACAGTTAGGGGTCAAAAGTGGGTCTAGATGTTACAGATTGAGATTGTTGAGGATGGGTGAGGGTAGCTAAAATAACCCCGTCCCTTTTTAAACATTGGGAAATCGAGCGTGGCAAGCGTATGTCTTCGGGGTATAAGACGGCTAATTGTATGCCGCCCTATGAAAGGAACCCTTATGCCCAGCGTTGCCGTTCTCGCCGCCGATGGCTTTGAAACGATTGAATGTCTGGCCATGGTCGATGTCATGCGTCGCGGCGGCGTGCGCGCCACGCTCGTCTCGATCATGCCCACGCGCGAGGTCGTAAGCTCGCTGCAGATCCCCGTGACCTGCGATGCTCTCTTTGACGAAATCAACTTTGACGAGTACGACTGCATCGTGCTGCCCGGCGGCCTGCCCGGTGCCACCAACCTGCGCGCCGACCAGCGCGTCTGCGATGTAGTCTGCGATTTCGCCGCGACCAAGCACGTTGCCGCCATCTGCGCCGCCCCGTTTATCCTGGGCGAGCTTGGTCTTCTCGAGGGGCGCCGCGCCACGTGCTTCCCCGGCTTTGAGAAGAGCTTCCCCGAGGGCACTTATACCGGCGAGAAGGTCACGCAAGACGGCAACATCATCACCGCCAGCGGCATGGCACAGTCGCTCCCCTTTGCCTTGGAGCTGCTGCGCACGCTCGCCGGCGACAAGGCTGTCGAGAAGGTCGCCGAGGGCATCCAACTATGATTTTGGCTTCGCAATCGCCGCGCCGCATAGAGCTAATGCGCGAGGCAGGCTACAACATTCGCGTGATTCCCGCGGATATCGATGAAACGCCTTTTGATGGCGAAGCTCCGCTTACGCTCGTCGAGCGCTTGGCGCGCGCCAAAGCCGCTGCCGTCGCCGCCGAGCCCAATGAGCTGACGGTCGCGGCCGACACCATCGTCACCTTTGACGGCAAGATTCTGGGCAAGCCGGCAACCGAGGACGAGGCGCGCACCATGCTCCGCGAGCTTTCGGGCCGCACGCACCAGGTGGCAACCGGCGTCTGCATCGTTAAAGCCGGCGACGCTACAGCTCCGCATGCCGCCGAGAGCCTGTCGTTTGTCGATGTGACCGACGTGACGTTCTATGAGCTTACCGACGAGCAGATCGAGCGCTATGTCGTCTCCGGCGAACCCATGGACAAGGCCGGCGCCTACGGCATTCAGGGCACAGGCGGACGCATGCTCGTGCACGATATTTCGGGCGACTTCTATAACGTGGTGGGCTTACCCATCGCCCGCGTCGCGCGCGCGATTCAAAAACTCTCGTAATTGCATCTGGCGCTGGGTATTCCCCAGCGCCTACAATTTTGGCGTACCGTACGGATCCCGACCGGGCACAAGGCGCGGCGGAAAACCGATAGGAGTTAAACATGGATACACTGCTCGAGGCCATTGACGTCTGCGATGTCGATGGCTTTTGCTATGGCAACTATACGGACGAGGAGGCCGGCACCGGTTGCACCGTAATCGTGGCACCCGAGGGCGCCACCGGCGGTGTTGACGTTCGCGGCGGTGCTCCCGCTTCGCGCGAAACCGACCTGCTGCGTCCCGAGAACACCGTCGACAAGGTCCACGCCGTCTGCCTTTCGGGTGGATCGGCCTTTGGCCTCGAAGCCGCAAGCGGCGTCGCCCGCGAGCTTGAGAGCCGCGGCATCGGCTTGCCCGTCGGTCCCACGCAGGTGCCTATCGTGTGCTCCAGCTGCATCTTCGACCTCGCCTTTGGCGACCCCACCGTGCGCCCCGACATCGAGGCCGGTGCCGCCGCAGTGCGCGAGGCGCTCGACCACACCCCTGCCTCGCTCGAGCAGGGCAACGTGGGCGCCGGCACCGGCGCCACCGTAGGCAAGCTCATGGGACCTGCCACCTGCATGAAGGCCGGCCTCGGAGCTGCCGCCGTGGCGCTCGGCCCCGTCAAGGTGGGCGCCGTGGTCTCGGTCAACGCCTGCGGCAACGTTGTCGACCCCTTCACCGGCGAGTGGGTCGCCGGTATGCGCGCCGCAGCCGATAGCGACCAGATCGTCGACATGGAGCTCGCCGCCTTTGCCGCCGCCGGATCCATGCAGATGCCGCTCGACCGCACCAACACCACCATCAGCTGTATCGTCACCAACGTGGAGCTCACCAAGGCCCAGGCCACCAAAGTCTCTCAGATGGCCGCAGACGCCTACGCGCGCGCCATCCGCCCCACACACACCACCAACGACGGCGACACCATCTACACCCTTGCCAGCGGCAAACTGGGTGCCCAGGCAAGCGCCGCCGTTCCCCTAGACCTGCTGGGCATGCTAGCAGTAAGGGCCCTGGAAACCGCCATCGTAAACGGGGCCAAAACCGCAAAATCCTCCCACGGCATCCCCGGCGCCGCGAAGTAAACTAGCTCGTCCGGTTGTCCGGTGGGTCTTGGTTATGTTTGCTGCTCTACAGTCCTGGCTCGCACGAAGAGCACATTAAGTGCTCTTCGGCTCGTGCGGAACTCGCGACAAACATAACCAAGACCCACCGGACAACCTACCAATCAGATTCTTTTCAGCCCAGGCCCCTGTGTACCGCGCGTCCAAGATCTTCAAATTCTGCTTGCTAACACAAAGCGAGACACAGCAGAGGACCCCTGGTCCTTAACTTGATACGAGTTCCGCACGCAAAGGAGGCGCCAGTGGCGCCTCCGTCTTGCGCAGGACTGTTCGAAGTAGCAAGTTAAGGACCAGGGGTCCCCGTTACCCGATCGCTTCTGTGCTAGTTGAATTTGAAAATCTTTGAGGCAAGACGGTATAGGCCGAGTGTGGTTTTGTCTCCGGCACGACCGCGCAGGTTGGTAAAGAAGCCGACCACGCCGTAGCGTGCACGACGATACATACGCTCGTCATAGGCTTTCAGATCACTCCACAACGTCTTCAGGCGCTCGTCGGCACAATCCTCGTCGGAAAGCTTAGTAAGCACTGAGCAGATTGCCATCATCATGGTGAAATAGCCCATCATGTACGAGCGCAGACGCGACGACTCGACATCGCTGTACAGGTGGAACGACTCCATCATGATGCGCGTCACGCGGAACTGCTGGTCCAGACGCTTGACCATCGTGGCCTCGTTGACGCTTTGGCCCTCACGGCCGATAAAGTAGCGGTAGATGTCGGCGTAGTACATGGTCTTGCAGCGCGGTAGCGGCACGTAGGCGTAGATGTTGTCTACATAGAACGTGTGCGGCGGCATAGGCAGATTGGACGCGCGCAGCACATCCGTGCGATAGCACAGGCTGTGCATGAGCAGATTCTGGTCCAGACGGAAATGGCCAATCTGGTCCCAGGTAAAGATCTTTTTTCGCGGCAGGGCAAACTTGTAGCCAATAGCGGTATGCGTACCCTCGTAAACCTTCTCGTACACATAGTTCGAGATAAAGAGGTCGACGCGCTGGTCGCGCTCCTCAAAACCGCGCAGGATCGAAAGCATGGTCGACAGGGCTGCGCCATCGAGCCAGTCGTCCGAGTCGACGACCTTGTAGTAAGTGCCCTGTGCCTCGCGCAAGCCCGAAAGGACGGCAATGCCGTGGCCACCGTTCTCCTGATGCACCGCGCGAATGATGCCGGGATAACGTGTCTCCCACTCGTCGGCCTTAGCTGCCGTCTCGTCCTTGGAACCGTCATCGACGATGATGATCTCGATATCGGTGGCGTAATTGCTCCCCTCCAGAATGGAGGTGATGCAATGGTCCATGTCCTTGGCGGCGTTATACGAGGGAATACCGAATG
>CAJMSO010000185.1 GCA_905216075.1 uncultured bacterium
GCATCTGCAAAAAGTACGAGAGCATATAGGGCAGGGCAAAGACCGCGATGGTCTTGAGGACATTGCCGCGTGTGAGGTCGTGTTCCATGGGCGGGGCACTTTCTGGTTTGGTTCGGTTGCATACCAGTGTAGTGAAAACCCTACAACGATTGTAGGGTCAAGGTTTGTGTTGACGACGGGGCGAAAAAAGTCACGCGCACCATTATTCCGAGTGAATATGGACACACATCACGAGAACTCGCCGCCGGCGCTAACCTTGCATAAAACGATTTCGGAATACTTGACACCATTATTCGGCGCGCAATAATACGTGCGTTTGCGAACAACGTTTGATGGGGGTTGAACCTGCGTGCGCAATCTCAAAATACTGTTTTCCTATCTAGGGGCATACCGTCGCGATGCCATCCTCGGCGTGTTCTTTGTGTCGGTCGAGACGGTGCTCGAGCTGTTTATCCCGGTCATCATGGCCAACATCATCGATGTGGGCGTGCCTGCGTGTGATATCAACTACATGCTGCTACAGGGTGCGTACATGTTGGTGTGCGCTGCGCTTTCGCTGGTACTGGGCTTGGGTTATGCCCGCACGTCCGCCCGCGTTGCCTCGGGCCTAGGCGCCAACCTGCGCGAGGCCGAGTACAAAAAGATTCAAACGCTCGCCTTTGGCAACCTGGACAACTACGATGCCAGCTCGCTCGTCACCCGCATGACCACGGACATCACCGTTATCCAAAATGCTGTGGGCAACGGCTTTCGCCCTATGGTGCGCGGCCCGGTGACGCTTATCGTCGGCCTTATCTACGCGCTGATGCTGTCGCGCCCGCTCGCCAACGTCTTTGCGATCATCTTGCCCGTGCTGGCAATCGTACTGGGCGTCATCACCTATCGCGTCAGTCCGCTCTACCGCCAACTCCAGACCTCGATGGACCACCTCAACGGCGTGGTACAGGAAGACCTCACCGCCGTGCGTGCCGTCAAGGCCTACGTTCGTACCGAGCACGAGGAGGCCAAGTTCGACACCGTCAATACCGAGCTCGCCGGCACGGCGACAAAGACCTTTGGCAGCGCGGTACTCAACCTGCCGGTGTTTCAGCTGTCGATGTACGTGGCTGCGCTCTCTATCCTGTGGATTGGCGGCCGCATGATTCTCGCCGGCAAGCTGGGCGTGGGCTCGCTCACGGGCTTTATGAGCTACGTGCTGCTGATCATGAATTCGCTCATGATGATTTCCAACGTGTTTTTGCTGCTCACGCGCGCTCTTACGAGTGTGGGCCGTATCGCCGAGGTGCTCGATGAGGAACCCTTTATCGCCAACCCCGCGGGAGACCTCGCGATTGCGGCACCAGCGGACGGCAGTATCGAGTTTCGCGACGTTTCCTTTAAATACCGCGCGGATGCAGCCGAGGATGTGCTCGAGCATATCGACCTTCGCATCGAGAGCGGCTCGACGGTGGGCATCCTCGGCGGTACGGGATCGGGCAAGAGCTCGCTTGTGCAGCTGATTGCGCGCCTGTACGACGCTACCGAGGGCGCCGTGCTTGTGGGCGGACGTGACGTGCGTGACTACGACCTCGCGACCCTACGCGACGCCGTGGGCATTGTGCTGCAAAAGAACGTGCTGTTTACGGGCACCGTGCGCGAGAATCTGCAGTGGGGCAATCCGCAGGCGTCGGACGATGAGCTCCTCGCGGCTTGCCGCGCGGCGTGCGTGGACGAGTTCCTTGATCGCATCGGCGGGCTGGACGGCGAGTTGGGCCAAGGCGGCGCCGGTGTCTCGGGTGGCCAGAAGCAACGCCTGTGCATCGCGCGCACGCTGCTCAAGCATCCGCGCGTGCTCATTTTTGATGACTCCACCAGCGCGGTCGATATGGCGACCGACGCTAAGATTCGCGAGCACATCGCCCGGATTTCCGATACGACCGTGCTCATCATCGCCCAGCGCATCGCGAGTGTCATGGATGCCGATCGCATTGTGGTGTTGGACGACGGTCGTGTCCACGGCGTGGGCACGCACGAGGAGCTGCTGGCGGGCGACAACATCTACCAGGAGATTTACGCCTCGCAGATGGAGTTTGCGAGGAACGCGGAAGCCGGCGACGGCAGTGACGATGGTTGCGCGAATGATCCGTTTTCCTCCGTCGCATGCGGATCGCCCTTGGAAGGGGGTGAGCGCCATGCCTAAGACCGCAGCCCAAGCACGCCCGGCCGACCTCAAGCGCACTGTACGCCGCTTGCTCTCCTACATGGGGCATGCCAAGTTCTCGTTGCTCGCGGTGGGCGTGCTCGCCTCTGTCGCCGCCATCGAGCCTCGCCGGCACCTACATGGTGCGCCCCATCGTTAACGGTTTGGCCACGGGCGGGGAGGAACTGCTTGCCAGGCAGGTCATCCTGACGGCGATCATCTACGCCGCGGGCGTGCTCTCGGCCCTGGGCTACTCACAGATCATGGTGCGTGCGGCCCAACGCGTGGTGTCCGATATTCGCCGCGACCTGTTCGCGCACATCCAGACGCTGCCGCTCAGTTATTTTGACAGCACGCGCTCGGGCGACATCATGAGTTTTTTCACCAACGACGTCGACACCGTCTCCGAGGCGCTCAACAACAGCTTTGCCAACGTGATTCAGGCCGCCATTCAGGTCGTGGGCACCACGGCCATGCTCATCATCCTTAACTGGCAGCTCACGATTATCACGCTCGTGTGCGATGCAGCCATTGTGCTGTATGCGCGCTACTCGGGCGCGCGCTCTAAGCGCTTCTTTGCCGCCCAGCAGGCATCGCTTGGCGACCTGGACGGATATATCGAAGAAATGGTCTCGGGCCAAAAGGTCATCAAGGTCTTTAACCGTGAGGCAGCGAATGTCGCCGGCTTCACCTGCCGCAACGACGAGCTTCGCCGCACCGGTACCGCCGCCGTGAGCTATGCCAACTCCATGGTGCCCATGACCGTCGTGATTGGCTACGTCAACTATGCCATCGTCGCCGTGGCGGGCGGCATGCTCTGCATCAAGGGGCTCGCCGATGTGGGCGTACTTGCAAGCTACCTGGTCTTTGTGCGCCAGGCCGCCATGCCCATCAACCAGTTTACGCAGCTCGGCAACTTCTTGCTCAACGCGTTGGCCGGCGCCGAGCGCCTGTTTGCGGCTATGGACCTTGAGCCCGAGGTGGACGAGGGCTGCGTGGAGCTGGTGCAGACGGGCGATGCCGCGTGGGCGTGGAAGATTCCCGAGGGCCAGGGCGTGGGCGCGTACGGGCACTTGCATGACGTGGCAGCCGTTGATGAGTCGGGCCGCGCGGTGGCCGCCGACGGCACCGAGCTCACGTGCGGCTTGGTCCCGCTTGCCGGCGACGTGCGCTTCCATGCCGTGGACTTTTCCTACGTGCCGGGCGCCCGCGTGCTCACGGACCTCAACCTGTTTGCCAAGCCGGGGCAAAAGATTGCGTTTGTGGGCTCCACGGGCGCCGGCAAGACGACCATTACCAACCTCATCAACCGCTTCTACGAGGTCGATGACGGCGAGATCACGTACGACGGCATCGACGTCAAGCACATTGCCAAGGCCAGCCTGCGCGGGTCGCTCGGCATTGTGCTGCAGGACACGCACCTGTTTAGCGGCACCATTGCGCAGAACATCCGCTTTGGCAAGCTCGACGCGACCGACGAGGAGGTGCGCGCCGCTGCCGAGGCAGCCTGCGCCGACTCGTTTATCCGCCGCCTGCCTAGAGGGTACGACACACCGGTTACGGCCGACGGCGCTAACCTGTCACAGGGCCAGCGCCAACTGCTCGCCATCGCGCGCGTGGCCGTGGCCGACCCGCCGGTGCTCATCCTGGACGAGGCCACGAGCTCCATTGACACGCGTACCGAAAAGCTCATCGAGCGCGGTATGGACCGCATCATGCGCGGTCGCACCACGTTTATGATCGCGCACCGCCTGTCCACCGTCCGCGACGCCGACGCCATCATGGTCCTCGAACACGGCCGCATCATCGAGCGCGGCACGCACGAAGAGTTGCTCGCCCAGCACGGCGAGTACTGGCAGCTGGCGCATGGCTTAAAAGAGCTGGATTAACCCGTTCGAGCACGATGCTTTGATCCCTCCGTGCCCCTCACCTCGACTCAAACCATCACAACATTCGACACTTTTTGCCAAAATCGGGAAAAGCATCGAATGTTGTGATGGTTTTTCTGCCGCTCGACCGGGTGGATTCGCTTTCTTGCGCGCGAAGGTGTGCGGACCCGTGGGCAGGGGAATAAGGTTGGTTATCCGACTCCATTGGAGGGCTCATGGACCTGCCGATCGTCCTGTCCCATAAGACTGCCTGGCTGTACCA
>CAJMSO010000186.1 GCA_905216075.1 uncultured bacterium
CCGCCGAGGCGGAGGCTGCCGAGGTCGCCCAGGCTTCGTACTACAACGCCGGTTACACTCCGTCCTACGCGTCTGCCGCGTCCTACGCGAACGGATCGGGCCTGACGCGCTCTGCGGGTGTCAATAACTACAACGGGCGCCGCGAGACCTATTACAGCAGCAATGTGCTTTATCACTATCGCACGGGCGAATGGACTCAGGATTCTGAGGGCTTCTGGCGCGATTCCGACGGCTATTACGTTGTTGCCGCGGGCGATATGGCCCAGGGCTCGACCTTTACGGGCTCCAAGGGTGATTGCAAGGTCTATGACTCCGGTTGCGCTGCCGGAACCACCGACTACTACACCGGTTGGTAATTTTTCTGCATCACGGATATTTGGCGGACGGGCGTCTTTACCGAGCTTTAGGGCAACGTAAGGACGTCCGTTCTATGTATGCGTTTGAGTTAACAGAGCCCTTACCGTGGCGGTACGCTGGGCGTATGGATGCGGGGCACACTGGTTCTTGAGAAATAAGGTCTTTCTCTTGGAGGAAGTGGTCTTGTGAATGCTCGAGATATTGCCGTTGCCGCCGTCGCGTTGATGCTTGGTTGCCTTGGTCCTACGGCCGCGCTCGTCGCGGGTATGCAGGGGTCTTGTGGGGCTGCCTCTATCGTGGTTGGCGTGTTGATCGCGGCCGCGCTGCTGGGAAGTGCGGGTGTAGCCCTTTGTCGCGACGATGAGGGCCAGGCGTCGGAGTCGCAGCTCTAACCGTTGTGAAGCTGATTTTTGGTCAAAGATGAAAAAGGAAGCCGCCGCGAGGGGAGTGCCCCTTGCGGCGGCTTTACCATTGGATCTGTTGGCTGCAGTATGCCGAGCACTACCAGCTGCCTTCTATTTCGCGAATCCTCTGGTAGAGCCAATCGTTTTGCGGCACTTGGATATCGTGCTTGGCTGCGAGGCGGCAGATGGTGCCCGCGAACTCCTCGACTTCGGTTTTGCGCCTTGCGATGCGGTCTTGAGCCATCGAGGGCATACCGGCGGGGTCGATTCCCTCGATGAGGTGCACCATTTGCGTCAGGTCTGCCTCGGTCAGCTCAATGCCCTCGGCGTTAGCGACCGCAAGCGTTTCGCGCATGGCGGAAACAAAGCAGCGACGCTGCTCGGAGCCCGGCTCCGTGGCGCTTCCGTAGGTCCCGCCGTAGGCCATGCAGGTCTGGTTGATGCCGTCGTTGAGCATGAGTTTGGCCCACATGCGGTGCGCAATGTCGCTCTCGACGGTATGGGCGACGCCGCAGCGCGTATAGAGCTCGTCGATGGTGGTAACGGTTGCGGGCTCGGTGCCCGCTGCCGCGCCAAAGCGAATTTCGCCCGCATTGGTAAAGGTGAGCTCTCCGTTGAGGAACACGGCGTCCATGCCTTGGCAGATGCCCAGGACGGTGTGCTCCCAGCCAAAGCGCTCGGCAATCTTCTGCTCGCTCGTAATGCCGTTGCACAGCGAGGCGATGAGCGTATTGGGGCCCACGATATGTTCCATAGTCTTGAGCGCCTGGTCGAGTCCCGTCGTCTTGACCGTGAGAATGACCAGATCGGCGGGCGTTGCCTCGCTGGCGCGCACGGACTTGAGTGCGCAGGGCTCGCCGTTGACCGTAAGGGCGTCGTCTGCGTGACGCTCGAAACGGGCGTCGTCCATGACGTATTCGACGGCATCGTCGCCGAGTGCCTGGGCGATCATGCTGCCGTAGAGTAGCCCGACGCCGCCCTTGCCGATAAAGGCGACCTTGTTGATCTGCATGTGGATCATCTCCTCACAAAAAGGCGCCCGCGTGCGGGGCGCCTGATGGATTGTATGCCGCTGGGGCGTGTAGCGTGCACCGGAGGCTGAATTTAGAAGAACAAACGCATGGGAACTTATGCCGCGGGGCAGATGGCAAAAACGCGTGCGGGATATCCAACGCCATCGCGCACCTTGGGGAAGGTGCAGAAGATGACGGCGCCTGTGGCGGGAAGCTCGTCCAGATGGTCCATGACCTCGGTCTGGTAACGGTCGACCGAGAGGATGTATTGTTCGCCGGGGTAGGGGCAGGCATCCTCTCGTGTGGTCACGCTCGTCTCCTTTCATTGGGCTTTTTGCTGATGTTAAAGCGGTGCCGTGACGGCCTGATTTCTGCTGCGTTACGATACGTTCTCGATTGCGATTCCGATGTGTTTCGATGACGTGATGGGTTTGTTTCGCCTTGTCAGGGCTTCGATGGGAGGGGAGGGGCCGTGCAATATCGCGTTGACCCCAAAAGCGGTAACCGTATCTCGGCGTTGGGGCTGGGCTGCATGAGGTTTCCCGGTGCGCCGGGACGCCCGGATGCGAAGACTGCCGACGCCATCATCTCCCGTGCGGTGGAGCAGGGGATTAACTACCTGGACACGGCCTAT
This sequence comes from uncultured bacterium, assembly GCA_905216075.1. Lineage (GTDB taxonomy): Bacteria > Actinomycetota > Coriobacteriia > Coriobacteriales > Coriobacteriaceae > Collinsella. The sequence goes on from CAJMSO010000186.1 coordinate 2,409, forward strand.
CTCTATCCCGGCAACGAGGCTTGCGTGGGCGCTTCGCTTGAGCGCCTAGGCCTACGCGACCAGGTTTTGCTCGCGACCAAGCTGCCGCATGCTTCGTGCAAATGCGCGGAGGATTTCGACCGGTTCTTCGACGAGCAACTGTGCCGCCTGCGGACCGACCATATCGACTATTACCTCATGCACAACATTACCTCGCCCGCCCAGTGGGAACGTGTGGTGGCGTTGGGCATCGAGGACTGGATCGCGCGTCAAAAGGCGGCGGATCGCATTCGCCAGATTGGTTTTTCGTATCACGGCAGCGCGGCGGATTTCCTGACGGTGCTTGACGCATATGACTGGGATTTTTGCCAGATCCAGTACAACTATGCCGGCGAGCGTTACCAAGCGGGAACGGCAGGACTCATGGCGGCTGCGGAGCGCGGTCTTGCGGTGTTTGTGATGGAGCCACTGCTGGGCGGTCGTCTAGCGGGCAAACTGCCGCCGCGGGCACGCGCTGTGCTCGATGGCGCCCGTGACCAGCATTTGCGCACTCCGGCCGCCTGGGGGCTTTCGTGGGTGTGGAACCATCCTCAGGTGACGATGCTGCTTTCGGGTATGACCGATACCGCGCAAGTGGATGAGAACGCGGCGTTGGCCGATCGGGCCCTGCCGGATTCGATGACTGCCAACCAGCTCGACACGATCGCGCACGTGCTGGATGAGTTTGAAAAATCGAATCGCGTGCCCTGCACGGGATGCGGCTACTGCATGCCATGTCCCAAGGGCATCAATATTCCCGGCTGCTTTGCCGCCTACAACGCGAGCTATGCGCACAGCTGGTTTACGGGTCTATCGCAGTACTTTACGGCGAGCGCGGTGCGCACAAGCGAGGCCAAGCTGGTGAGCAATTGCGTCAAGTGCGGCAAATGCGCGCGCCACTGCCCACAGCATATCGATATCCCCGAGCGTCTCGATGACGTGCGCCGACGTTTCCAGCCTGGCCCCGTAACGGTCATGCTTAAAGTCTTCAGCAAAACTCGCTCCTCATGACCCTTTTATATCTTGTGATGGAATAGTCCCTGTTTGCGGCAGAATAGGGCGATAGGGGGTGCGGACAGAAAGTTGGACCGCGGGGCGGTCCGGACTGGAGGTTCGCATGTACAGCAGGGAGAAGGTCGAGCTCTTCCTCCTGGCGACGGAGGACGGCATGGGGCCGACCGCCGCCGCGAAGTTCGCGGGGGTCTCGGTGGGCGCGGCCAAGAAGTGGGCGACGGGGCACCTCCCGCACAGCTACACCGGGGCGCGCTGTAGAATCGGGGCGAGGAAACCGCCACGGAAGGAGGCCAGCTTGGGCCCCGACAAGTCGATCTACGCCCCGCCGGCGACCGGCCCGCTCGCCGGGCTCAACGAGGACCAGATAGAGAACCTGCTGCTCAGGGCGGTGTTGGCCGACCTAAAAGCGGAAGGGTGGGACCCGGCTTCGATCTCGAACAGGAGCAAGTGCGAGCTCGGCGAGAGATTGAGGCGGGCGACCGCCCTGCCCCTCCGCTCGATCACAGGTTTCTTGAGGATATCGAAGAGCTCCTATGAGTACTGGAGGCCCCGCGTCGCCGCGCCGCGCGACCGCGACGCCGACATACGCGACCGCGTGGTGCGCATCTTCCGCGAGGGCTCGGGGTGCTGGGGGTACCGCACCGTCTGGGCGCGCCTGCGCCGCGAGGGGGTCCGCGCCAGCGAGAAGCGCGTGGCCCGCGTGATGCGCGAGGAGGGCCTCGAGGTCGTCTACAACAAGAGGCGCGCCCGGGGCTACAGCTCCTACGCCGGCGAGGTCTCCAAGGCGCCGGAGAACCTCGTGAACAGGAGGTTCCGCGCCGACGAGCCCAACCGGCTGTGGCTCACCGACATCACCGAGTTCAGGCTCCCGGGCGGCGAG
>CAJMSO010000187.1 GCA_905216075.1 uncultured bacterium
CCTTACCACTTGGCGATGCCCGCATATGTGGGGGATAGTATAACGCGGTTGTCCTGTTCGATACAAGGGTGGCGATGCTTGTTTTAGCTGTGGAGATTCGTTTGAAAATCGCGTCAATTGTGGAGACGAGGACCTTTGACTTCCTGTTCCCCTTATCTTCTACCTGCACTTTTGCTTGATTGTTGTATTTGAGCTCAATTTGTCAGGAATTGGGCAAGCTTTTGGTCAGGCTCCGGTACTTACCCGCATGAACCTCGGGGGTAGCCTCATCCTACGCGTCGCAGCCTCCCCGTGCGACGCACGAGGGATAAGGAGCAGCCATGTCCAACGCACCCACGCACTCTGTCCACAGCGCAATCGCAACAGGTCCGCTGCTCCTGCTCCTCTTCCTGCTTTTCGGCTGCCTGGCACCGGGAGCCGCATTTGCCGTCGATGGCTACGACCAGCTCGGCTTCCGCACTATTAGCGATGATTGTGGACCCTTCTTTATCGGCAAGTATGAAGCTCAAGACGCCTCGATTGCCTACTGCATGAACCAGGAGCGCCCCGGCCCCACCAAGCCGGGCGGCCCATGGCTCAACTTTGATCAAGGCTGGGTGTGGCTCGACGACGAGTTCGCGGCAATCGTTTGTCACGGATATCCTACCGCCACGTCGTTTGGCGGTTACCATCTTTCACCCGATCGCGCCCGCGCCGCCACCCAGCTTGCCGTATGGATGCTCAACGGCACTACCCATGTCCTACACGACCGCTCAGGGTAAAACCAAGAGCGGACACTTTACCTCCGACAATGAAGTCGTGGCGGCTGCGCGGTGGCTCCACGACAGCGCAAAATCAGGAAGCATCAAAGCCGCTCCGCACCGCGCGCGACGCTATCTAGGGGCCGTATCGGGCGGCAGCAAACGTCAAGACATGCTCTATGTACTGCCGGCGGTGTCTGTTTCCTTCCAAAAGCAGTCTGCTAACACCGTTATTACCAGCGGAAACAATACCTATCAGTTTACCGGGGCAACATTCGATATTTTTGAGAGCGCCAGCGGCGCGCGTGTCGGCACCATCAAGATGGACAGCAACGGTCGAGCGCAAGCAACACTTCTGCCCAACACGGCATACTACCTAGTTGAAACGAAGGCGCCGGCCGGCTATGTCCCCCGCCACGATCGTATTGCCTTTACCACGGGGAATGACGGCGGGCGGGTCGCCATTGATGAACAGCCCGGCACCATCAACCTGCGTATCGTAAAACTCGATGCCGCGACGAATGCCGGCCACCAGGTGGGAGCTTCGCTCGCAGGAGCAGAGTTCACGTGTGTGTCACAATCAACCCCTGGATGGGCACAAATCCTCACGACCGACGAAAGCGGTCGGGCCACCCTCGCCGATGTCCCCTTAGGAACCTTTACCATCTACGAATCAAAAGCCCCCGAGGGCTACCTGCCATCCAACGACAGCTGGACCTATACCGTTGGAGCCGACCAGCTCGGCGATTCAGGCGTGGTCGAGATCGAATCTCGCGTTTCCGATATCCCCATTGCGTTTAACCTTGAGATTTCCAAATTCAAGGATTACGGCAATAGCGACCAATCCGGCCTGGAGCAGCCGGCGGGTGGTGTTGTCTTTGAGGTTGTCAGCAACAGCTCTCAGCAGGTTGTTGGCACACTGACCACAAACATCTACGGCTTTGCCTCCACCAAAGATCAGCCCGAAGCATGGTTCGGCACAGGCAAGCGACCCGCCAGTGTCCACGGAGCCGTCCCATACGACCGTGCCGGCTACACGATTCGCGAGGTTCCGGAAACCGTCCCCGAGGGTTTTAAACGTGCAGGGGAATGGACCGTCGGGGCCAATCAGATTTCCAACGGCGCCGTGCTTCAATATATCGTGGACAACCACGCTCTGTCGACGCATCTCCAGATTGTAAAACGCGATGCCCAAACAGGCGCTTCCGTTCCCCTAGCCGGATTCACCTTCCAACTCCTCGACAGCAATCACGAACCTGTCTCACAAACTTGCTGGTATCCAGTACATAACGTAATGGACACCTTTACGACTGACGCGACCGGGACCGTCACACTGCCCGAATCGCTCGTGCCGGGCACCTATTATGTACGAGAAACCTCGGCCAAAGAGCCCTATCTTGTCGGCGAAGAGATCGAGGTAAACATACCCGCCGACATGAACCTAACGCCCGTTGCAATCGCCTCGTATTATGACCACGCCGCGACCGGAAACATCAGGATCGTTAAAACCGATGCCATAGACGGCAGCAGCCTCGCGGGCGCCGTCTTTGAGATCCGTGCCTCGGGTGATATCGTGCGCCCCGACGGTAGCATTGCCGCGCTCGACGGTGAGACTGTCACTACCGTCACGACGGATGAAACTGGAGAAGCACGCGCGGACAACCTCCCGCTGGGACCTGGCACCGCACGCTACGAGGTTGTCGAGACTCAAGCGCCGGCAGGCTTCTTGCCCGATCAGACAACCCATATTGTCGACCTTACTTATGCCGACCAGAAAACACCCGTTGTAGAAGCACGGCTTAACGTATCCGACGATTACACCAAGGTTGATATCTCCAAGGTCGATGCAAGCGGTGAGCAGGAAGTGGAAGGCGCACAGCTCACCTTATATGGTCCCGATAAAACCGAAATAGACTCCTGGACCTCATCCGACAAGCCACACCGCGTCGAACATCTTGCACCCGGCACCTACTCGTTGCGCGAAACGATGTCTCCGCGGACCTATGACCTTGCCGAGGAGATAACGTTTGAAATAAAGGATACGGGAGAAGTCCAATCCGTCGCGATGAAGGATACGCCCATCGAGATCAAAGGACAGGTCGACAAGCGTCAGGAGCTTGTCCAACCTATCGAAAAGGGCCTGTTGGCCAACGGCGATGGTAAAAATCGCGCCGCGACGCAAACCAATACGGATGGACTTTTCTCCTATACCATCGACGCTCGAAACGATTCAGCTACCTGGGTTGATGAGTTCACAATTACCGATGATCTTGAGTGTGCCGAGGACGATACAGCGAGATTCGTCTCAATCGAAACCCCCGTCGCCATCGGCGACCTCAACGGTCTGTGCAACGTGTGGTATCGCACGACGCCGTTGGACTCGACAGACGTCGATGAGCCGGCAAACGCGACACTTGACGATGGGCACGAAAATCCTTGGCTTGAGTCCGACGAAGTAAAAGAGAGCCTGGGTGAGGATTGCCGCCTCATCGATTACGACGGCTGGCACCTGTGGAAGGCGGATGTCTCGACCACGGAATCCACCACACTCGAGGCGAAAGAACTCGACCTTGCATCCAATACCGTCGTAACGGGCATTCGCATTGAATACGGTGTAGTAGCCGCCGACTTTACGACTCGAAGCGATGTGGATTCTTGGACCCGTGATGATCTCAAAGATGAGCACGACGACCTTGACGATGCCAAAGCAATCCTTGGCACAGACGCTCGGGGCGCAATCGTGCACATGCAGGCGACGTCGGCTTATACGCCCCAAACCGCACTCACCAACAGCGCACGCGTCGATCTTTGCCGCAACGGCGGCGGCGATAAACTTGAGTCACATGACGAGGACCGTGTCATTCAACGCTGTACCCTACCGCAGGACCTACCGGCAACAGGATCAGTTCCCATCGCCGCTTGCATCACCGCGCTCCTGACCTCGGGTGCCGCAGCCCTATGGTTCGCTCGCCTTAGGTCGACCCCAAAGAAGCGCTAGCGCGATGAAAAAGCGGGCGAGCCAGTCCCCCTGGCTCGCCCGCTTTCAATCATGTAAATCGCCGTATCTACTCTGCAGACGAAGATCCACCATCAACGATTGCCTGCTCGGACTCAGGAATCCCATCGGCACCCGTACTCTGTTCTTGCTCCACCTCTTCGCTGATTGCGGAGGCGGGGGTCGAGCCCTTTGCACCCACGATGTAGGCAGCCCCAAATCCTAACGCAATGGCAATCAAGGTCAAAATCACGTAGACAGGCCAATGGCGCTTAATATACGAAAACACGTTGACTCCTTAGAGCTCCGTCTACGAACGGCGGATAACCTCGGTCACGACCTCGGATACCGTGGCAATGTTCGTCGGGTTGACATTGTGGGGCAGGTCGTCCTCGGTACGAGCGCAAGCCAGACGCGTGCCGTCCACGCCGGCGATGGTGAGGGCTCGGCGGCTCGCCTCGAGCGCGGCATAGGCATCGGTCTTGGCATAGGGCATCTCGAGCGCGCCACAATCGACATGGAACGACTTGCACACCTTGCTGACCAGGTTCATGATGCGGCGATCGCCCTT
>CAJMSO010000188.1 GCA_905216075.1 uncultured bacterium
GAGCCGTCATCGAACTTGGAAGGGGGAGGCCTCGCGGCCTCCCCCTTTTTTGCGTTGTATACACGTTGTACTTTGGGACCTAGTTCCCCCGTATGCGCTCTTACTGTTTGGCTGTATTTTGAGTCCTTCTAGTGTATTTGAGCGATAATTACTCGCATTGGCGTTAGGGAGGGCTTGATGTTTACCGTATTTGTCTTGGGCAATATTGCTTCGGGTAAGTCGACTGCCTGCCGCTATTTCGAATCTCGTGGCGCTATGCTAATCGATCTGGATGAGCTTGCAAAATCGCTGTATGTGCCGGGCTCTGATATCGTCAATGCACTCGCGGATGAATTCGGTTGGGACATTTTGGATGAGGAAGGCGGCATTCGCCGCAGCATCCTCGCTTCTCGAGCTTTCGCTTCTCCTGATTCGGTCGCACGGCTCAATGGCATCGTGCATCCCGTTCTGATTGAACAGCTTTCGCTTAGGATTCTCGATCCGGTTTGTTGTACGGTTTCATCTCCCCGTTATCCTTTTGCGGTGGTCGAGGTTTCTGCTCCGACTGGTTTTGAGGATGCTTTTGACCTGGCTGATGAAATTCTGGTTATCAGCGCTCCTTTAGCAGTTCGTCGCGAGCGTGCCATTCATCGTGGTATGGAGTCCTCTGATTTTGATGCGCGCTCTGCATGCCAACCTGATGAGGCTTCGCTTTGCAATCTCGCTACGACGGTAATCGATAATTCGGCAGGCGATAACTCGCTCTTTGAACAACTGGACGCATGGCTTGCGCGTCATGGCTTCGGGGATGTAGCGGATAGGGAGGAGACCGATGCCTAAGACACGTTTCTTTACGTGGTATCGCGTGGAGCCACTTGCCGTTATGTTTGTTTTCGGCCTTATTTCGCTCGTCTACTCGTATGCCCCTGCCGCCTTCTTTAAGCCTTTGTATCCAATTGACTACGAGGCGTACGTAAAGCAATCGAGCATTTCGCACAATCTTGATCCGTATCTGGTGTGTGCTGTCATAAAGTCGGAATCGAATTGGGATCCCGAGGCTGAGTCGAATCAAGGCGCACAGGGATTGATGCAGCTGATGCCCGAGACTGCCCAGGATATGATTGCCAAGGGTCTTGTCGATGGCAGCGAGTATTCAGCCGGCGACCTTAACGATCCCGCTACGAACATCGAGTTTGGCTGTGCGTATCTTTCGTATCTTCTAACGTATTTTAACGGGTCGACTGACAGTGCCATTGCCGCCTATAACGCCGGCATGGGCAATGTCGACGGATGGGCGCAGCAGAGCACGTCGCTTCATAATGCAATCACCTTTCCCGAGACGCAGGCGTATCTGATTCGTGTCAATAATGCCTGGGTTCGCTACAAGACCCTCTATCCCGATTGGTTCGTATAGGACTATGCCTGCCGCCTGCGTATACTGCAGATATATGAGTTAGGAGTATCCATGGCGGAATTTGAAGTTGAGCGTGTTGGAGGAGAGCTCAAACGTTTTGGCGTTGAGGGCTCTGAGGTGCCGTTTGAGGTCGTGTCTCCATACGAGCCCTCTGGTTCCCAGCCTAAGGCCATTGAGTCGCTTGTGCAGGGCGTGAGGGACGGAGATCGCTATCAGGTTTTGCTGGGCGTGACTGGTTCGGGCAAGACCTTCACGATGGCTAAGACTATTGAGGCCCTGGGGAAGCCGACGCTGGTCATGGCTCCCAACAAAACGCTTGCCGCTCAGCTTGCGAGCGAGCTCAAGGAATTCTTCCCTAACAACGCCGTGGTCTATTTTGTATCGTACTACGACTACTATCAGCCCGAGGCATATGTACCTCAGAGTGATACGTATATCGAGAAAGACTCCTCGATTAATGAAGAGGTCGAGATGCTGCGCCATCAGGCGACGGCATCGCTGCTATCTCGACGCGATGTGATCGTCGTCGCATCGGTCTCGTGTATCTATGGCATTGGCTCTCCCGAGGACTATGCGGGCCTAGCTCCGAACGTCGACAAGAAGGTGCCGCTTGAGCGCGATGACTTTATCCATGCGCTTATCGATATTCAGTACGATCGCAATGACTATGATTTGGCACGTGGCACCTTCCGCGTGCGCGGCGATGTCGTCGACGTATATCCGCCCTATGCCGAGCATCCGTTGCGGTTTGAGTTCTTTGGCGACGAGGTCGAGCTGATTGCCGAGATCGACGAGGTCACCGGGGAGATGCTGCGTGAGTACGAGGCCATTCCCGTGTGGCCGGCCTCGCACTACGTGACTGAGAAGCCTAAGGTCAAAGCGGCTCTGAAATCAATCAGCGAAGAGTGCGAGAAGCGTGTGGCCGAGCTCAAGGCGACTGATAAGCTGCTCGAGGCACAGCGCCTGCAGCAGCGCACCGACTATGATCTCGAGATGCTCGAGACCATGGGTTTTTGCAACGGTATCGAGAACTACTCGCGTCATCTGGACGGTCGAAAACCGGGCGAGCCGCCGTTTACCCTGATCGATTACTTTCCTAAGGACATGCTCTGTATCATCGACGAGAGTCATGTAACGGTGCCGCAGATCCGCGGCATGCACGAAGGCGACCGTTCGCGTAAGGTGACGCTGGTGGAGCATGGTTTTCGTCTGCCTTCGGCACTCGATAACCGCCCGCTTCGCTTCGATGAGTTTGAGGCGAGGATTCCCCAGTTCATCTACGTTTCGGCCACGCCGGGCGACTATGAGCTGCGGGTTAGCCAGAACGACGTTGAGCAGATTATTCGTCCGACCGGCCTGCTCGACCCCAAGATTGACGTGCGTCCAGTTCGCGGTCAGATTGACGATCTTGAGGACGAGATTCGCGAGCGCGTTGCCCGCAAGGAGCGCGTGCTGGTGACCACGTTGACCAAGCGCATGGCCGAGGACCTGACCGACCATCTACTTGATGCGGGCATTAAGGTCAATTACATGCACTCCGATACAGCGACGATGGACCGTGTCGAGATCCTGCGAACGCTGCGCGAGGGAAAGATTGATGTTCTCGTCGGCATCAACCTGCTCCGCGAGGGTCTGGACCTTCCCGAGGTCTCGCTGGTGGCAATTCTCGACGCTGACAAGGAAGGCTTCTTGCGCAACCGCCGTTCGTTGATTCAGACGATTGGCCGTGCGGCCCGTAATGCCGACGGCGAGGTCATCATGTATGCAGACGTTGTGACCGATTCGATGAAAGAAGCCATCGAGGAGACGCAGCGCCGTCGTGAGATTCAGATGGCATATAACGAAGAGCATGGCATTGTGCCCAAGACGGTCCGCAAGGCCATTAACGACATTTCGAGCTTTATTGCCGAGGCCGAAAAGACTGTGGGCTCGAAGGGACGCTCGAGAGGCGATTCGCTGGGTCACGGTGCGTTCTATACGCCCGATGAAAACGGCGAGGGCGCCGCGCCGGAGACGGTGGCACCCGAGCAAACGCTTGCCGAGCAGCTGGAAGGGCTACCGCATGACGAGCTCGTGCGGATTGTCGAGACCATGGAGGAAGACATGCGTAACGCTTCCGCCGCCATGGACTTTGAGGAGGCGGCGCGTCTGCGCGATGCCGTCGTTCAGATTCGGGCGATGCTTGAGGGCGCATCTGAGGACGAAACGATTGAGCGTTTGCGTTCGCAGGCTCGCAAGGGCTCTACCTTTGCTTCGGGCAGAAAACGCCAGGGTGCACGATTCAGGAAGTAGTGAACAGGCCCCGAGTTCCCTGTGGAACTCGGGGCCTGTGTCGTTCGGACGCGAGAGTTCGTGCACTAGAGGTCTGCTATCAGCGCCTCAGCGCAACGGATGCCGTCGGTGGCGGCACTCATGATGCCGCCGGCATATCCGGCACCCTCGCCGCAAGGGTAAAGGCCCGGGGTCGACACGGCGTGGCATGTTCGATCGCGGATGACCGTAACCGGGGAGCTCGAACGCGTCTCCACGCCAGTGAGGACCGCATCGGGGCGGTCATAGCCACGCAGTTTCTTACCGAGCAGGGGAATTCCCAAACGAAGCGATTCGACGATATGCTGCGGGAGGGCATCGTCGATCGCCGTCCAGGTCACGCCAAGTGGATAGGTTGGTTTTACCTTTCCGGGTGCCGTGCTGGCGCGCCCCGCAAGGAAATCTCCGACGAGCTGTGCCGGCGCGTTCCAGTTAGAGCCACCCAGGCGATAGGCGGCTCGCTCGCAGGCGCGCTGGAGCTCAATGCCTGCGAGCGGATCATCGCCGGGAAGGGCGTCTGCCGCCGTAGCATCGGTATCCGCCTCACCAAACATCTCGTTTTCGGTGAGTTCCGGGAGGCTGCCGTCATCCTCAATGGTGG
>CAJMSO010000189.1 GCA_905216075.1 uncultured bacterium
CAGCGAGATCGCGCGCCGTGGCGACAATCTCTGTAGCCAGCACGTCGCACATCGACTCGGCCCACTCGGGCGTCCAAGCATGGGCCGCCTGCGCAAGCTCGTCAAAACCCGTGGTATAGCGGGCAACAAACTCGCGGTCGTACAAGTCCTCGGCAATGAGCACATGCGCAATGCCCAGCAGCAAGGCTAGGTCGCAGCCCGGGCGTACGCGCAACCAGCGGTCGGCGAGCGCAGCCGAGCCGCTGCGCCGGGGGTCGACCACGATGATCTTCGCCCCACGGCGACGGGCATCGTTGAGCGCATCAACGGCCCCCATCGTCGACGAATCGACGATGGAACGCCCCAGGTACATGATGCAATCGGTATGCGCCAGGTCGGAGGCGGGACTATAGCCCAAGCTGTGCTCCCAACCGGTAAGTCGGCTTACCTCGCAGGCACCGTCGGCACCGTACACGTTGGGCGAACCAAGCGCATGCATAAAGCGATGCGCCCAGTAGCGGTCGAACGAGGGCACGCCGAGCGTCATGCCCAGCGCGCGCGGACCATGTCCGTCAACAATCCCCAAAAGACGCTTGGCAATCTGAGCAAACGCCTCGTCCCACGAAATCGCATCGAACCCCGAGCCATCCTGGCGGCGACGCATGGGGTGCACGATGCGGTCGCGCTCGTCAAACGGCATTGCCAGGCGATGCCGTCCGCGGGCACACAGGGCACGCGCCTCGCACGGATGCCCCGGCACCGGCAACTCAGCCACCAAACGCCCATCCTCAACATGGGCCGCAAAGGCGCAATCGGCATAGCATCCCCCGCATGTGGTCACCACGGCGCGACCGTCACGCTTCACAGCAGATGCCATCTCGATTACCCCTTTCATCAGGCAAACACAACAGGCCAAAAGCCCGGCAACGAGCCCCAGACCAAAAAGCCTCCCGCACGGCAACGCCCCGCGGGAGGCCCAACGTCAAACAAACGGTACCTTACGCCTCGGACTTCTTGGCGTAGATAAACCAGTAGCCAAGCGCGACCAGAACCGCGCCGCCTACGATGTTGCCCAGCGTGGCAGCGGACAGGTTAAACGCAATGCCCGCAACGTTGAGCGCATCGGCGCCGGCGACCTTGGCACCATAGCCGCACGCGTGCATCACGGCACCCATGGGCAAAAAGTACATGTTGGCGACGCAGTGCTCAAAACCGCAGGCCACAAAGGCAGCGATCGGCAGCAGAATGCCCACAACCTTATCGACCACGGTCTTGCCAGCGGTACCGATCCACACGGCCAGGCACACAAAGATATTGCACAGGATGCCGCGGAAGAAGATCGTCACCCAGTCGATCGTCACCTTGCCGGCGGCGACGCTCACCATGGAGTTGGCGACCGCCTCGCCGTTGAGCTTGTAAATGCCGGCCATGTACACCAAAAAGACGATGAACAGAGCGCCGACAAAATTGCCGACCCACACAACGACCCAGGCCTTAAGCATCTGGACCAAGGTGATCTTTTTACTCTTGAGCGCGCAGACCATAAGCGAATTACCGGTGAACAGCTCGGCGCCGCACACCAGCACGAGCACCAGGCCCAGGCAAAAGCACAGGCCGCCCACGACGCGCTGGGCACCCCAGCCCAGCGTGCTATCGCTCAAGAACACGGTAAAGAACAGGCCACCGAAGGCAATAAACGCACCGGCGAACATTGCCAATAGAAAGGCCTTTGCGACCGGCAGGTTGGCCTTGGTCACGCCGGCGGCCTCGGTCTTGGCCTCGATCGCGGCGGGCGCCAGGCAATCGGGAGCGGGGTACTCCGCCTTGGAATCTGCCATGTCAATCACTTCTTTCCTAATCAGCAGGGACAAGCGCTCCTATTGCTCTTGTCCCAAGCGGACAAAGTGGGAAAAGTCGTTGGCGGCCACGGCGTCGTACACGGCGTCCACGGCGTCAAAGACTTCCGGGGACATGGGGTTGTAGAACTCCGTGTCGCCCGGCTGAATCCCTATGAAGACGATATCTTCACACGATTGCTCGATTTCCTCGATCAGAATCGACAAAGGGAGCGAATGCGTGGTGAACATCGACTTGCGGGCCACGTCACGTTTGTCGAGCAAGCGGATGGCGCCGACGGGCAGCGCCATGTCGGCGGCATCGACCAAAACCAAACGCGGCGGACGTTCGCGCTTGACCTCGATGATGTCATCCTCGGGCGTTTGGCCTCCGTCGATGGTGTACCAACCGGCGATGGGTGCGTCTTCCATCTTTTTGGAGAGCACGGGGCCGGCGGCATCGTCGGCACGCAGCACGCTTCCCGCCGTGAGCACGATACCCGCAAACGGGGCGCCGTTCACACGTCCATCCACAACGCAACCCATTACTGCAACCTTCCCGTCAGATACACGCCCGACACATCGCGCACGCGCTCAACCAGATCGCGGAACTTCATCAGAAACGCGACCTGCTGGGCATGCAGGCCAAAGTCGTCGTCGAACACCGAGATACCGGCCTTGGCCGACCCACGAAAACCGCGTTCGTCGAGCAGCGCATCGCAGGCCTCGAGCAGCGACGGCACCGCCGCCTTGTCGAGCTGGCACTCGCCAAAGGAGCGGATGGCCTCGAACTTGGTCTTGGCCTCCCCCTCCGGCAGCGCGTCGACGAGCGAATAGAACACATCCACCGGCACCGACAGGCGCGGCTCAAAGCAGTCGAGCACGCCGGTGTGGTGGCCCACGGCGAGCGTGTAGTACAGCACGTCGCAGGCCTCCTGGGGAACGTCTTCCTCGGTCTCCACAAACTTACGCGTGAGCTCGTAAAAGACCACCTGGTCGGGCGCATGGCCCAGGCAGGGGTCGGCGACGCCCTCGGCGGCCTCGTCGCTTGCGCGCGAGGCATCGCCAAAGGAGCCGCCGAGCATACCGGGGCCCGCAAAGTAACCAGAGCGGTCCGTGAGCTCCATCTAGCGACCTCCGGCCAGCACCAGATCCTGCAGCGCCGAGTAGACCTCAACGCGGCGCGGATCGTCCTGCTTGTCGATGAGCAGCGCCATGGCACCGCGGATATCGCCCTTGGGCGCGCCCTCGAGCGTATCCATAAACTCATTGGCCAGGTCGCGGCCGTAACGGTAGCCGCTCATGGCGCGAGCCTCGCGCTCGATGGCAACGCGTAGCTTGTACGGCACACCGGGGTGCAGGATATCTGCCTGCTCGCCTGCGGCCTCCACCGTGGTCTCGGCATGGAGCTTTTGGTCCAGCAGACCGAGCGCCATGGCAAAGCCGTAGATGGTCTGCGCGGGGCTGGGCGGGCAGCCGGGGATGTAGACATCGACCGGCAGAATCTTGTCCGTGCCGCCCCAGACACAGTAGTTGTCGTAGAAGATGCCGCCGGTGCAGCCGCACGCGCCATAGGACACCACGATCTTGGGATCGGGTGCAGCCTCAAAGGCGCGCAAGGCCGGCATGCGCATGGCACGCGTTACAGCGCCGGTGTACAGCAGCACATCGGCGTGACGGGGCGAGGGCACGACCTTGATGCCAAAGCGCTCGACGTCGAAGACGGGCGTGATGGAACCGAAGATCTCGATCTCGCAGCCGTTGCAGCCGCCGCAGTCGACACGGTAGACGTACACCGAGCGCTTGATCTTCTTAAGAAGGGTCGCCTTGGCCTTCTCGATGCTCTCGTCGAGCTCGATCTTGGTCGGGCGGTACTGAAGCCGCTCGGGCAAAAGCGTGGGTTCGGCCATGGTTACTCCTCCTTCGTATCAAAATCCATGATGATGCCCTCGACCGGCGCCGGACCGGCGGGAATCTCGGGCGCATCGGGGTTGAGCTCGCGGTCGATATACTCCGGGTTCACGCCGTGGCCGCCCAGATACTCCATGCCGGGGCCCTGGGGCTCACCGGACGCAAGCGTCTCGTTGGCAGCCATGCCGTGCGCGTTACCGGTCTTTACGGCCGAGGCGGCGCGCAGGGCGTCGAGCTCGCGCTTGCACTCCTGGCACATACCGACGGTGCGGGCGGCCTGCTCGGCCTCCATGCCGCCGGCCTTTTGCAGCAGGCGCTTGGCGTAGTCGATCTCCTTGTGCGGGGCGAACGGCTTGCTGCAGCGCGAGCAGTGCTCGAGCGTGTAGACGCTCTTGCTGGTGAGGTCGTCCTTGCTCATGACGGCCAGCTCAAACTCCTCGGTGAGCTTGATGGCCTCCATGGGGCAGGCTTCCTCGCAGCGGCCGCAAAAGATGCAGCGGCCGTAGTCAATCGACCAGGTGATGGTATCGGCCGCAAGGTCGGTGTCCATACGAATGGC
>CAJMSO010000190.1 GCA_905216075.1 uncultured bacterium
CTGTTTAGCCCGATCCCCGCACAGCCGGCAGATCAGGCACAGCCGGCATCAGATCCCTTTGCCTACAATCCCACCAATGATGTCGAGCTTTCCGAGGCCGCGGGTTTTGAGCCCGTGCAGAAGGTGACCGCTCGCGTGGATCAGCCCCAGGCGGACGCTGTCGCGCCGCAGCCTGTCATGGCCGGTATTCCCGACCCCATGGCTCCTGCGACTCCGGCGCCACAGCCTGCGCAGTCCGGTCTTTTTGCCGGTATTCCCGATCCTACGCAGCCCGCGGCTCCCGTAGTCGAGAGCGATCAGGCCGCCGAGGCCGCAAGCCTCGACAATGCGCTCAACAATCCCGACTTTACGTCGGTGTTTGCGCCCATCGATCCGCAGGCCAGCCGCAAGAAGATGGCCAAGCAGGCCGGTGTCGAGCCCGTCATCCTCATGGAGCACGTCACCAAAATCTACCCGGCACAGCCCAACAAGCCCGCGCTCGACGACATCAACATCGAGATCTATCCTGGCGAGTTTGTCTTCCTGGTCGGTCACTCCGGCTCGGGTAAGACCACGCTGCTTTCGACGCTCAACCGCGACGTCAAGCCGACGAGCGGCCGCATTTTGGTCGCCGGCCAGGACCTCATGAAGATCAAGAACCGCAAAGTTCCGTTCTTGCGTCGCCAGATCGGTGCCGTGTTCCAGGACTTTAAGCTCCTGCCGCAGAAGACCGCCTACGAAAACGTGGCGTTTGCCCTGCAGTGCATCGGCAAGCCCAAGGGCGTCATTCGCAGCCAGGTGCCCGAGGTGCTTCGCCTGGTCGGTCTGGCCGATCAGATGGACTCTCTGCCCGATCAGCTGTCCGGTGGCGAGCAGCAGCGTGTCGCCGTTGCCCGCGCTATGGTCAACCGTCCGCCGCTGCTTATTTGCGACGAGCCTACGGGCAACCTCGACCCCGCGATTTCGCTGGGCATCATGAAGCTGCTCGAGCGCATTAACCGTACCGGCACCACCGTGATCGTCGCCACGCACGACCGCGAGATGGTCGATAGCATGCACCGTCGCGTGATCGCCCTCGAGGGCGGCCACGTAATCCGCGACCAGGAGAGGGGAGGTTACGGCAACTATGGCACCAACTAACGTGGGCTATTCGCTCAAAGAGGCTATCAGCCACTTCTTCCGTAACTGGACCACCTCGCTCGGCGCCGTCATCACGATTTTCCTTTCGCTGTTTATCATCGGCCTGTTCATTATGGGTTCCGCGATGCTGAACTCCGTGATCGGTACCGTCGAGGATCAGGTTGTCATCAATGCCTTTATTAGCGATGACGCCGATCAGGCAGACGTCCAGGCCTTTGAGGCCGAGCTCAAGACGTGGAGCAACGTCAAGTCCGTGACCTATAAGGATAAGGACGACGCGCTGGCCGAGTACACGAGCAAGATGTCGGGCAACGCCGACGCCACCATGAGTGCGCTCGACGGCCAGAACCCGCTTCCCGCCTCGTTTGCGATTGAGATGGACGATCCGTCTCAGGTCGAGAGCACGGCCAAGAAGCTTAAGAAGAACGCCGACTTCCAAAAGATCGCGGACGACGGCGACGTCAACGCGAGCGTGCTGTATGGCCAGGAGGAAGTGAGCCGCCTGTTCCAGGTGACCAACTACATCCGTATCGCCGCCGTGGTGCTCGTCGGCCTGCTGACCTTTATCGCGTTCATCTTTATCAACAACACGATTCGCCTGTCCATTACGGCGCGTCGTCGCGAGATTGCGATTATGCGCCTGGTGGGCGCCAGCAACGGCTTCATTCGCGGGCCGTTCATTACCGAGGGCGTGTTGCAGGCCATTCTGGGCTCGCTGCTTTCCATCGGCGTTTTGGAGCTGCTGCGCAATCTGATGATTCCGCGCCTGCAGGCGAGCGTCGGCTGGATGTCGTTTGCGCTGCCGATGCAGTACTATCTGGTGACCTACGCCGCACTGATTCTTGTCGGCGTGCTCATCGGTCTCTTTGGCTCTGCCATCGCCATGCGCCGTTATCTGCGCGTGTAGGCGCTGCGGATATGCCGTCTGCAACGGGTCGTCTCTTTTGGGGGCGGCCCGTTTTTTGATCCCTAGGGGACGGAGGAAAACGGATCACTTAGGGGGTCGGTCGATTCGAGTGATCCGCAATCCTGCCGTCCCCTAGGGATCATTTGGGTAGACTCTTGGGGTGTAAACGGCTATCGATAGTAAGGAGGCGCCATGGGGCGCAATAACAAACATAAGCGTAGCGCACGCAATAAACGCGGGCCGGTGCGCAGCGAGCGTCGCCCGAGCATGACTGGCCGCGTGCAGCTCCATGAGCACAGTGCCTATGTCATAACCGAAAACGGCGACTACAAGGTCATGGGCCGCGGCAAGCGCGAGATCATGGATGGCGATACCGTTGCCGTGAGCATTAAGAACAGCCCGCATGGTGAGCGTCGCGCCGTGATTGAGGGCGTCATCGAGCGTGCCGCCATCAGCGTGGTGGGTACGTATCAGACGGCCGGCCCGCTTGGTGTGATCGAGCCGCTCGATTCGCGTCTCAAAGCCGATTTCTTTATTTTGCCCGAGGACACTTCGGCGGAGCGCCTGGGCGTGCGTCCTGGCGATGTCGTCGTCGCGCGCATATTGACCTACCCGACGCGCTTGGAGTCGGGAACGGTGACTCTTGAGCGCCGCATCGGCGGTGACGATGCGCCCGATCTGGGCGTCCAATACGTTATGGCGCGTTATGGCTATACCGACAGCTATCCCGAGGCCGCACTTGCCGAGGCCGAGGCGCTTACGCTCGATGTGACCGCAGCGCTTAAAGACCCGCTTCGTCGTGACCTGCGCGATCGCTTTGTCATCACCATCGACCCGGTTGATGCGCGCGACTTTGACGATGCCATCTCGCTCGAGCGCACGCCCGAGGGCGGCTATAAGCTGGGCGTGCATATCGCCGACGTTTCGCACTATGTTGCCTGGGACGGGCATATCGACCTGGAGGCCCGCCATCGCACGACGTCGGTGTACCTTGCCGACCGCGTGCTTCCCATGCTGCCCGAGCGCCTGTCCTGTGACCTGTGTTCCCTGCGCCCCGATGAGGATCGTCTGGCGTTTACCGTCGACATCGAGCTCGACGCGCAGGGCCGTGTGCGCCATTATGACCCCTATCCCAGTGTGATTCGCTCGCGTGTGCGTATGGACTATGACGGCGCCGAGGCGCTGCTGGTGCGTGCCGGCGCAGTTGAGTATTCCGTGTTGGAGGGCGCTGCGGAGGATGTCGCTGCGGCCGGAGCCTCGCGCGAAAAAGCGCTTGAGCGCGGGCTTGCGTGTGAGGACACTGCTCACAGCTGTAACGTTGACCTGGCCGATTTCCTGGTCGCCGCAAACGAACTCGCGGAGCTTCGGCGTCGCATTCGTCGCGCACGCGGTTCGGTCGACTTTGATACGGCCGAGATTCGCGCGCTGCTGGATGAGGACGGCGTGCCCGTGCAGATTGTGGCACGCGAGCGCTCCTGCGCAACCTCGCTTATCGAGGAGGCAATGCTGCTGGCTAACGAGTGCGTCGCCGAGTGGCTGGCCGACCGCGATATCGAGGCGTGCTATCGCGTGCACGATGACCCCAGCCCCGACAGTCTGCACGGTGCTGCTGTGGCGCTGGCGCAGCTCGGTATCATCGATGATCGCCGTGCGGCGGGCATTGCCCTGGGAAGTCCCGACGAGTTGCAGGCGGCAGTCGACGCCGTTGCCGGCACGTCTAACGCGCCACTCGTCAACACGCTCCTTCTGCGCAGCATGCAGCGCGCGTTGTATAAGCCTCGCAACGAGGGCCACTTTGCGCTCGCCGCGTCGTGCTACTGCCACTTTACAAGCCCCATTCGCCGTTATCCCGATCTGGTGGTGCATCGCGTGCTCAAACTGCAGCTGGCATACGAGCAGCTGGGCGGAAAAGACGCCTTAGTGCGTACGCCGAGGCTGATCGGAAAAGGCCGAGAGTCGCTTCCGCGCATCCTGCCGCAAATCTGCCGCGCGTGCAGCGATGCCGAGCGTGCGGCCGACGCTGCCAGCCATGCGACGCAAAAAATCAAGATTGCGCAGTACTACGAGGATCGCCTGGGCGAGCGCTATGCCGGAACGGTCTCATGGGTCAGCAGCATGGGGCTATTTGTGCGCCTTGATCTAACGCAGGTCGAGGGACTGGTTTCCATTAAGAGTTTGGGTAACGAGTGGTTTGAGTTTGACGAGGACGCGCTCACGTTGACGGGTGCCGA
>CAJMSO010000191.1 GCA_905216075.1 uncultured bacterium
TGCCGCGACCACCGCTGAGTCGAGTGCCAAAGAAGGTGATGAATGATGAAGCTCTCGCATGAGTCTAAGAGGCGCTTGGGCATTGGCATCGGAGCGTTTGTACTCATCATCGGGCTTGTCTTTGGCACTTCGCGGACTTTGATTCATTTTGATGGACCGTGGGATCTCAACGATGTTGTATCCGGCCTGTCTGGTATGGACGATGTGGTGGACGAGGGCGATCTTTTGGATGACGGTAACTATTCCGCTCGGCCTCAGCAGCTTTCGAGCGAAACCTTTGATGCCGACGCGTTCACATCGCTTGACTTGGACGTGACGTCGGGCACGGTCGAGGTCAAACACGTCTCCAGCGGGCCAGTGCGCGTAATTGAAAGCGGTCGCGTGGCAACGGGGACCGTTGCCTTCGATGCGGCAACCCAGAACCTGGCCGAAATCAAGGGTTCTACGCTCAAGATTCGCCAGTTCGATTGCGAAGACGAGCGCGCCATTGACCGCACGGTTACCGTCGAACTGCCGCGCGATGTTGCCGATAACATGGTGGGCATCACAGCGAATGTAGGATCGGGTGACCTGACGGTCGCGGGCATTGCGTGTCATGACCTCAACCTGACTTTGGACTCTGGAGACGTTGAGTTTACGGGCACCGTGACCGATACCCTGAATGCCGAGGTCGGTTCGGGCGATGTGACGTTCGAGCTCTACCAGGCCCCCGCGAAGTCGATGGATGTGAGCGTGGGCTCGGGCGACGTGGAGATGACGGTTCCGAACTCTACGGGCTTTAAAGCGATCCTCACCTTGGGCAGTGGCGACTTCGAGAGCGATTTCCTTCCGCTTGGCTACGACGGCGAGACCATTTTGAATCTTGAATTCGATAACGGCGATAAGTCTGCTACGTATCGTTTTGAGGTCGGTTCGGGCGACATGTCGTTTGATCCGGAATGATGACTGCGGGCTGGTCCGCAAGCATAGATGCTTAGACGCGCTGTTTGATGAAGGCGCCGAAGCCGAGATCGGCTCCGGCGCCTTTGCCTTTACAATGGGGTCATGGAACAGATTATTTTGAACATACTCGAGGCTCTGCGTCGCGGTGAGACCGTGGACGACAAGGTGCTCGTCAAATTGATACATGCCGAGGCGCGCCGTGAGGGTGCCGACAAGCGCGATTTGGCCAAGCGTCGCCTGCTGCCGTTTTACCAGCGGGTGAAGCGCGAGGAGCCGGCTCGTTGGACGGCATGGAATGTCGACGCCGAGCTAGAGCGTCAACTGCTGCAGGTGCTACGCATGAAGCCTCGTCGCACGGCTTCGGGCGTGGCGACCATTACCGTCATCACCAAGCCCTGGCCGTGCTCGGGCGATTGCCTGTTTTGCCCCAACGACCTGCGCATGCCCAAAAGCTATTTACATGCTGAGCCCGCGTGCGCCCGTGCGGAGCAAAACTGCTTCGATCCGTATCTGCAGGTGAGTGCCCGTTTGACGGCGCTTTCGCAGATGGGACATGCGACCGATAAGATCGAGCTCATTGTGCTTGGCGGTACCTGG
This sequence comes from uncultured bacterium, assembly GCA_905216075.1. Taxonomy (GTDB): domain Bacteria; phylum Actinomycetota; class Coriobacteriia; order Coriobacteriales; family Coriobacteriaceae; genus Collinsella. The sequence goes on from CAJMSO010000191.1 coordinate 1,540, forward strand.
AGCGACTATCCGGAAGGCTATCAGACATGGTTTATGTCGGAGCTCTTCCGTGCGCTCAATGACGATGCCGTCGCCGGCGTGGCGGCAAACCCCATGTTGGCGCGTCCGGGCATCAGCCGTGCCGAGGCAGGGCGCCTGCTCGATGACGCTCCCGCCGATGCCCTGCCGCCGGTGGTAACAGAGCGCCGCGAGCGCTATCGGGCCCACGGCATTGCGACAGACGAGGCCGAGCTTGCTGCCGGCGTTGTCGACGAACAGGAGCGTGTGGATGCTGCCGTGGGCGGCTATAACCGCGCGGTGCGTCGTCTGTACGGCCCCGGCACGCCGTGGGGCGAGGTCGCCGAGTGGCAGACGGCCACGATGGAGGAGCTTGAGCGCCAACAGCGCATCAACGAGACGGCGAAGCATCGCGTGGTGGGGCTCGTTATCGAGACGCGTCCCGATGCCGTGGCGCCACAGGCCCTCACGCTCATCCGCCGCCTGGGTTGCACCAAGATTCAGATGGGCATCCAGAGCCTCGACCAGCATTTGCTCGATATCAACGAGCGTCGCATTTCGGTGGCGCAGATCGAGCGGGCGTTTTCGCTTGCGCGCCTGTTTGGCTTTAAGATTCACGCGCATTTTATGCTCAACTTGCTGGGCGCCACGCCCGAAGGGGACAAGCGCGACTACGAGCGCTTTATGACCGAGGGGGCCTTTATGCCCGACGAGGTCAAGGTCTACCCGTGTGCGCTCATCGAGGGCTCGCGTCTGGTGGGCTGCTATGAGCGCGGCGAGTGGCGTCCCTATACCGAGGAAGAGCTGCTCGATGTGTTAGCCGACGACATCGTGGTGACGCCGGCGTTCTGCCGTATCAGTCGCATGATCCGCGACTTTAGTTCCGACGACATTATGGTGGGCAACAAGAAGCCCAACCTGCGTCAGCTCGTTGAGAACCGCCTGGCTGCTCGGGGTGATGGCGCGACGGTGCGTGAGATTCGCTATCGCGAGATCAGCACGGCGGGTGCCGACCTGGATGAGTTGACCCTTGACGAGGAAGTGACGTACGAGACGCCGGTGACGCACGAGCGCTTTTTGCAGTGGGTGACTCCCGAAGGCAAGATCGCTGGCTTTTTGCGCCTGTCGCTGCCCGACCGTTCGTTTGCTGCCACGCACGCGGACGAGCTGCCAACGGGGCCGGAGGAGGCGATGATTCGCGAAGTGCACGTGTATGGCATGGCGGCGCGCGTGGGGGATCAAGGCCAGGCGGCGCAGCACCATGGATTGGGACGGTCGCTGGTGGAGCGTGCGTGCCATATTGCCCGGGATGCGGGCTATGCGCGTATCAACGTGATTAGCGCGATTGGCACACGTGAGTACTATCGTCATCTTGGATTTTATGACCATGGCCTTTATCTGCAAAAGGAGCTCTAGATGAACAAGCCGAGTGTTTCTGCCGGCGTCGTTGCCGGCGTTGCTCTGGGGGCCGCGGCGCTTGGCGCGGCCGCTGTCGCTGTCCGTGCTGCCTGTCTGCAGGTTGCGCGAACCCGCAATGGGTTGGCGCGTGTGAAACGCGTGCACGATGAGGGCGGCGACGAAGTCCGTGTATTGGTGCAAGGCGGCGTTTACCAAAGCGCAAGCTACGTTGGCGAGCGTTGGGCGGAGCCCGTCTTTGCGTACTATCGCGCGTTTGACGACGTGTTTGAGGCTGAGGACGCAATGCGTGATGCTTACGGGCATGGTATCGACCGTATGCTCATGCTGGGCGGCGGGTTTGCCTATCCCAAGTTTGCACTGATGTCGCACGAGAGCTTGCGCATGGACGTCGTTGAGTACGATGCCGAGATTACGCGCCTGGCGCGCCGTTGGTTCTACCTGGACGAGCTGGAGCGCACGGTGGGCGATCGCCTGCGAGTGATTACCGCTGAGGCTCGCTCGTATCTGGGCGTGACGAGCGTGGGTCATCGTCGCTACGACGTGGTCGTGAGCGATTGCTTTGGCGGTGCCGAGCCCGTACGCGAGCTGGCGACGGTTGAAGCGTTGCGTTTGGTGCGGGGCAGCCTAAATGTCGGTGGCGTCTACGTTGCCAATATCGTGAGCGCAAGCGAGGGGAGCGATGTGACGTTCCTGCGCGATTGCGCTGCCACGGCACTCGAGGTATTCGCCCACGCCTGGGTGGTCCCATGCGGCGATGCGGAGTTCGGCGGCGAGGAGAACTACCTGCTCATCGCCAGCGACGGCGACTATGTCTTTGCCGAAGCTGTGCCCTTCGACACCGACTTCCTCGGCACCGTTCTTCACGACAAATAGGTCTCCCCGTCCCAAAAAGACTGGTCTTAGGCGTGGTCGCGCCAGCCGAGAACGCGCTGCTTCATGCCTTCGATGTCGAGCACGCCTTCGGCAAAGCCTTTGCGCACGAGCTCCTCGGGAACGTACTCGTCGTAGCGATCAAAATAAGGCACCTCGCCGGGATAGACGAGCTCGATGGGATTGAAGTCCTTCTCGGCCTCGGCGGCGAGCACCTCAAAGAACGTCTCCTCGTCGGCCTTCATCTTAAACTGCATAAAGTACGGGCGCGATGGGTCGAGTCCGCGAAGGCCCAGCTCCGCGGCACACTTAATCTTGAGCATGCGCTCGAGTGCCAAAAAGGCGTAACTGCCCAGCCAGGGGAAGAGT
>CAJMSO010000192.1 GCA_905216075.1 uncultured bacterium
CAAAAGATCGTCCTCGTCAACCGCATCGTCCATACCAGAGAAGCCGGATACAACATCGTCGAGATCCCACGGGCCATCAAAATGAATCAAAGTCCGCGAAGTGCCAAAGACAAGCCCGATGATGAGCACAAACGCTCCGATGCCAACGCCCAAGCGTACCTTGGATTCATGCGAAAGCTTCATCATTCATCACCCTCTTTGGCAATCGGGTCAGCGGTAGTCACGGTAGCCACGTCAGTATCAACCGGAGCGGAAACATCCTGAGCCCTAGCGACCACCGGCGCCGAACCAACCTGAATATCTCCGCGCGCCCAATCGCCATCGAGCGCACGCGCCACCCAGTGATAGATGGGAATCGTAAAGAAGATCAGCGCAGCAAAAGGGCCGGCACCAAACAGGAACATCAGCAAAAAGAACAGCAGCCAGCACACGGCCCAATACGGGAACGACTGGAACGGGCCCTTCACCGGAGTCGAGCCAACTGCGCCGCCACTCGTCGCCTGCGCCGTAGCGGCATTAGCGGCCTGTGCACTCCAGCTTGCCGCTTGCGCCGCCTTGGCGGCGGCGTCACTCGCCTGTGTTGCCGCCTCGGTAGCTCGTGCCGCCGCCTCATGGGTGCGTGCGCGCTCTGCCGCCTCGGCCTCGCGCTGACGAGCGCGGTCCTCATTCTCAAACTCGATATCGTCCTCGATCTCGTCGCTCGGATTGAGCAGCTCGTCCAGGCTCACGCCATAGAGCCTGGCGAGCGAGATCAGGTTCTCGGTATCGGGCGAGCTCTCCGCACGCTCCCATTTACTGACCGCCTGGCGCGACAGCCCTAGCTTTCGCGCCAGCCCTTCTTGGCTAAAACCCTTGCTGCGACGAAGGTCGGCGAGCCGCTGCGCAGTTTCTACATTCATGGTTCCTCCTATGTGATGCCAGCCGTGCCGCCGGACCGCTTTTGTTCTTAAGGCGCCTTGCACAGTTAAAAATCTATCCGCCACCGCCAAAAGCATGCCACCTATTCTAGTGAGATTTTTGACAACCGGCGGTTGCGGGTGCATATGAGCTGCGGAAATGTGTCCAAACAAAGCAATGACCCGTAGCTTGGTTGTCCCCGTTGCGGCGTTAACGGTAGTATGGTCGTACTGTTTATTCCGCACCGCCAACGGAGGGAGTCCCGCGCCGTGAACCGCGATTTCGCCTCATCGCTCATCCAGCTCAACAACACGTTCTATCGCGAGCACTCCGCCTCCTTTTCCGATACGCGCCAGGCCCCGTGGCCCGGCTGGGTACGTACCATGGATATCGCGCTCGGGCAGCTCGACGTCGCCACGATCGAGCATCCCGTCCGCGTCTTCGATCTTGCCTGCGGCAATATGCGGTTCGAGAACTTTGCCGCCGGCGGCGCACTTGCCGCCAAGGGCGTCGACGGAGCAAACCCCTCGGCAGATGCCAGCTGCCCGTTTGAGTTCTATGGTGTCGACTCGTGCCAAGACCTGGCCATCGATGCACATGGCCACGCACTGCGCATTCCCAACCTGCACTTCCAGGAGCTCGATGTGCTCGACGCCCTTATGAAGCTCAACCCCGCCGAGACACCCGACGTGCTTTTCGACGCACCGCTCGCCGACATCTCGGTCTGCTTTGGCTTTATGCACCACGTGCCGTCGTGCGAATACCGCGTGCGCGTGCTCGACGCCTTGGTGCGCCAGACGCGCCCGGGCGGCATCATCGCCATTAGCTTTTGGGAGTTTATGAACGACGAGCGCATGGCGCGCAAGGCCGTTCGCGCCGAGGCCCGTGCCGAGCTCACCCCGCCGTTTGAGGGTTACGATTCCGCGCAGTTTGAAGCCGGTGACCACCTCATTGGCTGGCAAAACGACCGCCACGCCTACCGCTATTGCCATCACTTTGACGATCAGCAGATCACCGACCTGGTGCGCGGCGTCCGTACGTTCTACAAGAGCGGCGAGGTCCCCGTGCGCGAGCTTGAGCGCTTCCATGCTGACGGTCGCAGCGGCGATCTCAACCGCTATGTGATTCTCAAGCGCCTGTAAGCATCGATGACTCGCCACCGAGCCGCATCGCATCTTTCGGGCAAGCTATGCCCACCCTTTTTCAACCCATTGACGGAACGCGCAGCTATGCGTTCCATACTTATGACCAAGGAGCCTCATGGGAGCCGTCCACGTTCGCACGCCTAAGAACTTTGTGCTGGAAGAGCGCCTGGAGCGCTACGCCGATGCGATTGAGACGGACCCCGAGGCCTATGTCGGAGATTGGCGCGAGGCTTGCGCGCCAGTTGGCAGCAAGCCCTTCGGGCACCTTCACCTGGATCTTGGCTGTGGCAAGGGAACGTACCTTGTAGAGCGCGCAGCCCGCGAGCCAAACACCCTCTTTATCGGTATGGACCAGGAGCCCATCTGCATCGCCTATGCCGCGCAGAAAATCTGCGAGCAGGAGCTGCCCAATGCGCTTGTGCTGCCCCGAGGCGCTGCATCGCTGCCGCAGCTATTTGCCGCAGGCGAGCTCGACGCCATCACCATCAACTTTCCCACGCCGCAGCCCAAGGCCAAGTACGCCAAAAAACGACTCGTCCATGTCGACCATCTGATGCTCTACCGCCCACTCTTTTCAGCCGGCGCTACCGTCACGCTGCGCACCGATAGCAAGCCGTTGCGCGATTACGCCCTGGGACAGTTTGCCGCGGCCGGCTACGATACGCTTTGGGTAAGCGACGACGTCCGCCGCGACCATCCCGAGCATCCCGAGACCGAATATGAATGCCGCACGCGCGAGATGGGTGCCGCCGTCTATGGCATTTGCGCCACACCCGGCGCGCAGCCCAGCGATGAACAGCTCGCGGCGGGCCGCGCGCAGGAGCAAAGCCTTGCCTGCTACCTGCCCGAAAACCTCGATGCGCTCACCTATGTACCTCTGGGCATGGAAGAGGCCGTCGAGAACTTTAGAAACCGCGCCCGCAAGGGCAAGAAGCGTCTGCCGCAAGAGTCCTAACTTCACGCGCCCATTTCCTGCATTTTCTCGCGCGCTGGCACCCCGCGCCGCCGCTACGCCATAATAGTTGGCGGACAATCGCGAGAGAAAGCAAACACATGGCACAGACCACGACAGATACCGCCGCCAGCACCGTCTCCGGCGCCGGCGCCGCCAGCTCATTCTCGGGCGGCACGGGAACCGAAGCCGAGTTTGGCTCGCTCGGCGCGCTCTCCCCCACCTGGTGGGAGCCCGAGGACGGCAGCGAGCCCGAACCGTGGCTTACGCCCGATCAAGCCTTCGAACGCTTCTTTGAATGGACGAGCGATCGCGGCATTGAGTTGTGGGATCACCAAGAAGAGGCCCTCATGGACCTGGCTGCCGGCGATCACGTCATTTTGGGAACACCGACCGGATCGGGTAAATCGCTCGTCGCGCTGGGCATGCTCTTTATGGGCATGGCGCAGGGCAAACGTTGCTATTACACGGCCCCTATCAAGGCCCTGGTCAGCGAAAAGTTCTTCGATCTGGTACAGGTGCTCGGCCGCGATAACGTCGGTATGATCACCGGCGACACGCACATCAACACCAAGGCGCCCGTCATCTGCTGCACGGCCGAAATCCTTGCCAACGATGCACTGCGTGAGGGCAAGGGCGCCGACGTGGGCTGCGTGGCCATGGACGAGTTCCACTACTTTGCCGACCCCGACCGCGGCTGGGCCTGGCAGGGGCCACTGCTCACCCTGCCTCACACGCAATTCATGCTCATGAGCGCCACGCTCGGCGATGTCACTGCCATCGCCGCCTCACTCGAGGAGCACACCGGCGCTGCTTGCGACTTGGTTGTCGACGCCCCGCGTCCTGTTCCGCTGAGCTACGACTATGTGACGACCTCCCTCGAGGGCACCGTCGAGCTCGCCATGCGCCGCGGCGAGGCCCCGCTCTATATCGTGCACTTTAGCCAGGATGCCGCCCTTGCAACGGCACAGTCGCTCGCCAACTTTGGCATTGCCAGCAAGGAGCAGCGCGAGGCCATCAAGGAGGCGGCCAAGGGCACGAGCTTCTCGACGGCCTTCGGCAAGATCCTCAAGCGTTTGCTTGGCTGCGGCGTCGGCGTGCACCACGCCGGTATGCTGCCGCGTTATCGTCTGCTGGTCGAGCGTTTGGCGCAGCAGGGCCTGCTGCCCGTCATCTGCGGCACCGATAC
>CAJMSO010000193.1 GCA_905216075.1 uncultured bacterium
TTCCCCGTCGCCCCGGCAAGCGAGGCGGCACCCGCATCCGCAACGCCTGCCGAAGTCGAGCAGCCCGTTGCCGCGCCCGCCGCAGCTCCCGAGCCCTCCGCTCAACCCCAGAGCACGCCCGCGCCGTCGCACTTTGCGACGCCCGAGCCGACGGCTGTCGAGCCGCAGCAGGACGGCGATCCCGCCGACCGAGTAACCGAAGATCTCAACCTTCCGGACGTCTCCGATGCCGAGTCGGGAGACGATGCCGACACCGTCTCCCCCGGCGACACCGCCGAGATCGATGTCGCCGCCGTGGAGGCAAAGCTCAAAGATCCCGGCTCGACCATGAGCTTTGAGCCGCTGACCGACGAGCGCATCGAGACCGACTCGACCTACGACGCCGGCACCACCACGCAGCTTATGTGGGGTGCCCGCTCCGACGTCGGATGTGTACGCCCGCACAATGAGGACTCCTATCTGGTGCAGTCACCGCTCTTTTGCGTGTGCGACGGCATGGGAGGACACGCCGCCGGCGAGGTGGCATCCTCCATTGCCGTCGAGACCATCGCCAAGACGGCACCGCAGTCCGCCGACGCCGCGCGCCTGGCCGCAGCCGTCGAGGCCGCCAACGCCGCCGTGATCGAGGCCGCCCTCAACGGCCTGGGCAAACCCGGCATGGGATGCACGGCCACCTGCGCCTACATCGAAAACGACACGCTCGCCATCGCCCACGTGGGCGACTCGCGCGCCTACCTGCTCCACGAGGGCACGCTCATCCGCGTGACCCGCGACCACTCCTACGTGGAGGAGCTCGTGGATGCCGGCGAGATTACGGCCGACGAGGCCCGCGTCCACCCCAACCGCTCGGTCATCACCCGCGCGCTGGGCTCGGATCCCGCCATGTATGCCGACCACTTTACCCTGCACATCGAGGAAGGCGACCGCCTGATTCTGTGCTCCGACGGTCTTTCGAGCATGATTCCCGATAGCGATATCGAGAACATCGCTACGCAGTCCTCGAGCGCACAGATCTGTGTCGACAACTTGGTGGACGCGGCGCTCGCCGCCGGCGGCCACGACAATGTGACCGTGGTGGTCGTCGACCTGGTCGACGACGGCGTCATGCGCGAGGCAAAACGCGTCCGACGCCGCAATGTCACCATCGCCACCGTCTTGGCCCTTGTCTTTGTGCTGGTAGCAGGCATCTGGGCATACGCGGGCGTCACCGGCTCCTATTACTTGGGAACCTACCACGGCAATGTCGCCGTCTGGCGCGGCCTGCCCGGCAAGACGCTCGGGGTCGAGCTCCACTGGCTCGAGAGCGAAACCAGCATCAAGCTGTCCGACCTGCCCGAAGACACGCAAAACCGCCTCAAGGCGGGCATTCCGCAAACAAGTGTCGACGATGCGCAGGACACGATATCCAAGTACCGCCACCAGATCGACGAGGAGCAGACCCGCCAGGTGATCGACGCGCAAACGATTCGCGACAACACCAATCAGGGATCGACCTCCGAATCAGATTCCGAGAAAACCGCCGAACAGTCCGCCGAGGCCGAAGCCTCCGATAAGAACTAGAAAGGGAGTGCCGCTTATGAGTCGCCGCAACACCGAGCTGCTCTTGCTCATCGCCTCGGCGTTCCCCGTCATCCTGCTGTATGCGATGTACGTGCTCACTGCGGGCGCCGCTATCTCCTTTGAGACGCTCGCCGTACCGATCGGCCTCTTTGCCGCCTTTGCCGCGGCCCACATTGCCGTGCGCATCTTGGCGCCCGGTGCCGACCCCGCCATCCTGCCCATCGTATTTATACTTTCGGGCATCGGCATCACGTTCGTGACGCGTCTCGCCCCCGCTCTCGCCATCTCACAGCTCATCATCCTGTTTGTCTCGGTGGCGCTCATGGTGGGAACGCTTGCACTAGTCAAAAACCTCGACGTGGTCATGCGCTACAAGTACACCTTTGGCATCATCGGCATCATCCTGCTGATGCTGCCTATCTTTATCGGCACCACGATCTCGGGCTCCAAGCTGTGGATTCGAATCGCGGGCTTTACCATCCAGCCCGGCGAGTTCGCCAAGGTCTTTATCGTGCTGTTCCTGGCCGGGTACCTGGCCGAGAACCGCGAGCTGCTCTCCATCTCCAACCGCAAGATCTTGGGCTTTAAGATCCCTCGCCTGCGACTGCTACTGCCGTTGTTTGCCGTGTGGGGTGTGTGCCTGCTCGTCGTCGTCTTCGAACGCGACCTGGGTTCGGCCGTGCTGTTCTACACCATCTTCTTGCTGATGCTCTACGTTGCCACGGGGCGCTTTTCGTATGTCGTTATCGGCCTTGCGCTCTTAGCCGTTGGAGCCGTGGGCGCCTACAAGTTCCTGTCGCACGTTCAGGTGCGTTTCCAGGTTTGGGTCGATCCGTTTAAGGACGCCCAGGGTCAGGGCTACCAGATCGTCCAGTCGCTCTTCTCGCTTGCCGATGGCGGTCTGGTCGGTGTTGGCATCGGCAACGGCATGGCCAACAACATCCCTGTCGTCGAGTCCGACTTTATCTTCTCGGCTATCGGCGAGGAGATGGGCCTTTTGGGCGGCGGCGCCGTGCTCATCCTGTTTATGCTCTTTGCCGTGCGTGGCCTGACCACAGCTGCCCGCGCAAAGTCCGACCTTGCCGCCTTTAGCGCCACCGGTCTTACGGCAGCCATCAGCTTCCAGGCATTCTTAATCGTTGGCGGCGTAACCCGCCTGATCCCGCTGACCGGCGTCACCCTGCCCTTTATGAGCCAGGGCGGCTCCTCGCTGCTGGCGAGCTTTATCATCGTCGCGCTGCTGCTGCGCGCCGGCGACGAGGCAACCGGACGCGAAGCCGAGCTCACCGGCACCGGCACCATGGCCGCCATCACCGATGACCAGGTCGCATCCGCCGCTGCCCCGACCGGTACGCGTTTTGCCAGCGCACCCACCTATAGCCACGGCAACCACTCCGCGGGTTTTCGCATGCGTCGTCGCCTGCTCGACACGCCTGAGTCCGGCGTGCTCGGCCGCGTGGCACTTGCCAACCGTCTGACTCGTGCCGTGTTTGCCTTTACAGCGTTGTTCGCCATCCTTATCGGCAACCTCACCTACGTCCAGGTCATCAAGGCGAAGGACTATCAGGACATGCCGACCAACAACCACACCATCGCCCGCTCCAAGTACATCCAGCGCGGTTCCATCATCACGTCCGACGGCGTGACGCTGGCCGAGTCGCTGCAGCAGGAGGACGGCACCTACGCCCGTTCCTACCCCAACGGCAACATGGCCGCGCACGTGGTGGGCTACGTGAGCCAGCAATACGGCACCGCCGGCATCGAGAGCGTCATGAACGATACGCTCACCGGCTCCAAGGATTACTCCAGCTGGAACAACGCCATCGCGTCGCTCGCGGGGCAGACCCAGCCGGGCAATACCGCCAAGCTCACCATCGACTCGCGCATCCAGACGGCTGCCGAGCAGGCGCTCAAGGGCTTTAAGGGCGCTGTGGTGGTCATGGATCCGCGCACCGGTGCGGTCCTTGCGTGCGCAAGCTCGCCCACTTACGACAACACCAACATCGATGCGCTGCTCCAGTCGGGCGGCGGCGAGGACGGCTCCATGTACGACCGTGCCATGGACGCGCTGTACACCCCGGGCTCGACCTTTAAGGTCGTCACGCTCTCCGCGGCGCTCGAGACCGGCACCGCCAGCCTTACCAGCACGTACCAGGCGCCCGGCTCCATGGACATCGGCAACGCGCCGGTCACCAACGATGCCAACGAGAGCTACGGCACCATCAGCCTGCAGCAGGCCTTCGCCGTGTCGTCCAACGTCGTCTTTGGCCAGGTGGCAAACGAGGTCGGTGCCAGCTCGCTCGTCCAGTTTGCCAACGCCTTTGGCTACGGTCAAAAGCTCGGTCAGGATCTGACCACCGCGGCTTCCATCATGGCCGACCCGTCGCTTATGACCGAGTGGGAGACCGCTTGGGCAGGCGCCGGCCAGCCCGTCGGCATGGACCACACGCCTGGCCCGCAGACCACCGTTATGCAGAATTGCGTGATCGCTGCCGCCATCGCCAACAGCGGCGTGGTCATGGACCCGTTCTTTGTGTCCCAGATACTCGCCCCGGACGGAACCGTGGTTAAGACCACGCAGTCCCGCTCG
>CAJMSO010000194.1 GCA_905216075.1 uncultured bacterium
CGCCGACATTGCGAGCGCCATTCGCACGGCGTATCACGCGGCCAACGAGCTGTAGCCGAGAAAGCCATCGCGTATTGAGTGGGCGGGGAGTGCCGTATCGGTGCTCCCCGCCTTTTTGTCGATAAGAGGTGCTCTGACCAGCGGGTTCAGAAAATCCGAATCTTGAGCACCCGAAAATCCGAATCCTCAGAACATGAAAATCCGAATCGCTAACACCCGAAAATCCGAATTTGGTGCAAGGGGATTGGCGCAAGTGGTCATGTTTGTTTGCGCCATGTTGGTGCGAAGTGACCTGACCCCTTGCACCAAGGGTTTGACTTTTAAGACATCATTAAGGCTTGCGTTGTGGAGCAAACCGCAGGTCAATGCTATTCTTTTACCTTATCGTATGGTGTTGTATTCTGCCTGAATTCTCTACCTGCGAACAACAGACAAACGCGACCGAGCGGAAAAGGATGGCAAGCCCGCAAGCAGGGCAAACGTAAGCGATGAGTGGCATGGACCGACATAGCGAGCTCCAGCAGCACATGACAGCGGCCGAGTACCGCCAAGCTGCCGACGAGCACGTGCGGACCCTCAAGGATTTCTGGAAGGATTTCCTGGTGAGTGGTTTGTTTGTGCTGGCTGCCATCGTCGCTATCTTTGCGTGCCTGGCCTGGTTTGCTGCGAATAACCGAGTGAGTGCCACGGGGAGCACGATCGGGGCGAAGGCGGGGCGGTACACGCTGACCGCCGCGGGCGAGGGTGAGTCCGGCGCACACGTGGGCTATTACGAGCGCTCCGAGCGCACGTCCGAGGAAAAGAAAGCCATCGATGGCCTGGATACGACCGACGCCATGACGGTAACGCTCGGCTCCAACCTGAACAACGAGACCGCGGGCTCTCTGTACCCGGGTGCTCGCGGCAAGATTACATTTACGGTGAAGCCGCTGGTGAGTGACCTGGACGGGGTCACGATCAATCTGTCGCGCTTGCTTAAGGTCACGAACATTGTTGGCGTTGTTGGGGACGGGGGAACGCTGGCGCCCGAGGCCGAGGTGCTTCTTGGCTTGGTTAAGGGCCATGTACTGTTCTTTACGAGCTGCGAGAACGGCTATTACTCGGGCCGCGTGGTTGATAGCAAGATCAGGATTGACAAGAGCGAATTTTGCAAGAAGGGGTCGAGCGAGACCACAGAGTCAAAAGAGGTGAGCCTGTACTGGGTATGGCCGGAGTACTTCCAGAACTTTGTCCTTACGGGCAACACCAATTACTACAAGAATCTGTTTGCAGCGGTGGACGACAACTACGTCACCCTGCAGGCGGACATGAACGAGCATAAAGCGAGCTACTTCTATGGCGCGGCAAACGGCACAAGTACTGCCAACGCCCCCGCGGTTTCGTCTAGCATGTCCTTCAGTGACACCGCCATCTGCTCGGCGCTGTACAACAATGCCGACGAGCAGATCGGCAATAAGGTCGAATACATTCAACTTAGAATTAGCGCTCAGGAGGGCGTGAGCTCATGAGCACCATGCAAACGCGCCTCGGCGATGCCCGCAATTGGATAGAAAACCACCGCGCACAGGCTCTTGCGGTCCTGATACTGCTGGCGGCAATCGTTCTTATCATCGGCTTGTCGCTCTCGTGGTTTGTGGGCAGCAAAAGTCTGTCCACGGTGGGCAAGATCCAAACGCCCGCGCAGCTCAAGATCATGGGTCCCAACCAGACAAGCATCGAGCCCATCGAGATTTCGTATGACGAGTCGCGCGGCGATGAGAAGAAAGACGACGGCACCGTGACCGTTCGTCGCGCGTTTTGTGTGCAGAGCGACAATGGCGATCCCGCTGCCGGCGGTCAAGCGTTTGAGCTGCAGATTGCCAACACAACGAATATCACGGGGCTGACAATCAACGTGTATCACGTGACGGTCAACGATTCGAGTAATACGAGCGGCACTGTGGTCGGCCTCGACGGGCTCAATCAGCCGTATTCGTGGAGCACGACGGGGGATCCGATTGAGTTCGTTTTTATCAACTCCGCGGACGGGACAAATGCGTTGGCTAAAGAGCTTGAGAAAAACGATCCAACGTACGGCTCGTACGTGAATGTCCAGAAAAACGCCCGTCCGCTGTATCGGTATCACGTGTTCCAAAAAGACGATCTAGACGGTTGGAATGGCACGAAAGCCAACGATGCCACCAACTTTATTGTTGAGTGCACGTGGAACGCGGATGGCGTAACCGTGGGTGGTGCCAAGGTCTCAAACGTCAAAGAGACCGACATGGTCTACCTAATCGCTCGCGGCACGAGCGGCAACTAGTAGCAGGAAGGGAGGGGCGCCAGATGAGGAAAGACAAGAACGCACAAAATGAAATCGCAAGGCCTGCCGGCAAGCACTTTGCACAGGTTGATGATCATGCGGCGAAGTCTGCCTTGGCGGAGTCTGCTGCCCCTAATTCCAAAGTGCGCAAACGCCTGTGGGCGGTTGCGCTGCTGCTATGCGCCGTCGCGATTGTGGCGGGTACCTACCTTACCTACACGGCCTTTTTGGCGGGTGACTTTCTTAAGTCGGTTGCTGTTTCGGGCACGTCGCAGGCGCTGTTTGCCTCGGACATGCTTACGGGCTACACGAATGAGACGCTGAATGACGAGGGGATTGCCGTCCGAAGCGTCATCGCCGACACGAGTGGGGAAAACTGCTCTTTTACCTTTCGCATTTACAACCATCTGCTGGGCGACAAGAACAAGGTCAACGACAAGGACGTTAACGCGACGCTGAGCGTGGAGGCGACGGGAACGACGAAAGCTTGGAGCATAAGCGGTTCGCCCACGCTGACGGCGGGCGGCACGGTCGACCTTTCCTTCCCTGCCAACAGGGCAACCATGTATACCTATAAGGTTACGTTTTCCAAGGCGGACCTCAACAAAGCATCCTTCACCGTTAAGGCCCGGGTCGGCTCCAATAGCCCTGGCACCAACCTAAAATGGCTCGCTGCCAAGATTGCGCCTTCCGAGCGTGCAGAGGTGACGGCTTCGGGCGTTTCGGGCGAGTGGGTCGACAAGAACTCGGATACCGATAAGAACTTGGGCATCAATGCTTTTGATGCCTACAACTATCGCGTGACGGTTACGGGTGCTACGACCAAGGTGAAGCTCATGTGGGGAGACGGGGTCGAGCTCGATCCGTTCTTTGAGGCGAATCACAAGAACGGTAATGGGCAAGCAGCCGTCAGCGGCAACTCGATCACATACGATGCATCTCCTGGCTCGGAAATCATCACCTTTTACCGGAAGGGTGATTCGAAGCCGACCAGCTGGGAAGCCATTGGCGTTACGTGTTCGGCCGCACAGAACTAGCCGAGCGATCCGCAAGCATAGATTTTGAGACCCCGCACGGGGCATGAGATAGAACGAGGTAGGACCAGATGAGAACGGCAAAGCGCATAACAACCGCATGCCTGACTGCGATCATGATTTTCCAGGCGCTCGCGCCTTCCACAGAGGTGTTCGCGCAAGAGCTCGACGCCGTTATGGAGGCGTCTGTCTCCGCCGCGCGCGCCGCGGGCAACACGGCGCGCTCCGTACAGGATGCTGTGGCCACCGCGCTGCAAGATGCTGACCAGGCTACATCTGATGATGTCGCAACGACTCCGGGCGCCGACGCTGGCGCTACCGAGGGCGGCGACGGTTCTACCAACGCTGGCGAATCGCAGGACTCCACGACCGATGGAACCACCAGCGGCGATGCTCCAGCGGGGGGCGACGCGTCTCAAGACGATGCGGCTGCCGGTGAGGGTGCTGCTGACGAAGAACAAGCGGATGACGCGGACGCGGATGCTGCTGATCAGGCAAACACTGCCCCCACCATCGCTACTGTCGAGGCCCTCAGGCGCGTGTTGGGTGACGGCGATGTCATCACTGACGACTCGGACGCCGTTACGGCCATTACCTTTGAGTCCAACGCCGACCTTATCGCCATCTCCAATACCGATCCCGCCATCTACCAGAACGCGAACATCTCCAAAGGTGGCTCGACCGGCATCGACTTCGACGTGTGCGGCGCGGAGATCGTGGACGGCCTGGGTAGCCTCACGTTCCAGGGCTTCGGCAGCGATGCCTACCCTTTCAAAGGCGCGCTCAACCTCGGCGACAGGACCCTGACCGTC
>CAJMSO010000195.1 GCA_905216075.1 uncultured bacterium
TCGCCCCGCCAGGATGGCGATGCGGGGCAATTCATATATTCGCAAGAAGGCGCCGCAGGCCCTATAGTGTTTGGTGAACATTATCGTTCAATTTTGAAACACTTGAGATGCCAAGCCACAGATAAGGGCCGCGGCTGGAGACGGGGCGAACCATGGACAGCGATGCCAAGCTGCAGATTCTGATTGAGGCATTGTCCGCAGCCGGAGCATCGGCGCTGGCAATCGACGGGCGCGGTGGCGTTGTAATCTCGACTATGAGTGACGCGGCGCTCGAGCAGGATATCGCTGCTTTTGTTTCCGAGCGTCTCGCTCGCGTGGGCGATGGGGCGCGCCTGGTGATGGGCCACGAGGGCGTGCGGTTGAGCTTGACGGTGCGCCCGACGGCCAAGGAGCGCGGAGCGCTTTGGGTGGTCGTGGCGCATGAGGTGCGCGCCGCTGCGACGCATGCGGGCATCGAGTGGCTCAATGCCGACGAAGTCGAGGCTCGCTACGCGTCGAGCACGTACGGCATCGTCGAAGACGCGGCGGCGGTCGCCGCCCCCGTACGGAAGAGCTATGCGCGTGGGGTGCCCCTTATGCTCGAGGGCGAGCTGGGCGCGGGGCAGGATCAGATTGCAAAACGCCTGTACCTGGATGGACCCTATGCCGATCAGCCCTTTGTGTCCGTTGCGCTCGATGAGCTTACGGATCGCGGCTGGCGCCATCTGCTCAAAAGTTCCGAATCGCCGCTATTCCAAACGGGGCTGACACTTTGCATGGGCGGCTGGCATGCTGTTGGCCCCCAACGTCTGCGCGAGCTCGTGTCCGCAATGATCGACACGGCGCTCGCAACTCGTTGCCATGTGGTGTTGACGGCAAACGATATGCCGGGCGGCGGCGAAAGCGATCAGGCTGCTTTTGTAACCGAGCGTCTGGCCTGTGCAGTGAGTGTGGCGCCGGCGATTGCCGAGCAGGGCGGCGCGTCGGAAAAGGTTGCGCGCTATCTGGGGTATCTGGCAGATATGTTTAAGACGGGTGCCCCCATGTTGTCCGCCGCCGCGGCGGAGACGCTCGATGCGTACCGTTGGCCCCGCAATTACCTGCAGTTGCGTGAAGTCTCTGAACGACTCTATATATTAGTGGGGGCTGGAACGGTGGAGCGTGCCGTGGCGAAAGAGGTGCTTGCCCAGGAGGACGTTATCAAGACCGCGACCTTTGGCGCCCCGGCGCTCGAAAGCGATTTGTACATCTTGCGTCCCCTGGCCGATACCGAGCGCGATGTCGCACGGTTGGTCCTGCAGCACCTTCACGGCAACAAGACACGTGCGGCAGAGGTGCTCGGTATAAGCCGCACGACTTTATGGCGCCTGCTGAAGGACAACGACCGCTGAGCGAGGCGCCGTGACCGCGTGCGGCGCGTGTGATACAGTCCAAAGAAGCATTGTTTCGATTGCGTTACGGCGTGCGGGGGAGTATGGCGGAGACTTCAAAAACGAACCGAACAAAGCGAAGTGCGGCGCCGGTCGGCCGGCGTACGACTTCGCGGACGTGGGGCAAAAGCGCCTCGGGGTTCGACGGCTCGTTCAAGCGCACAAAATATGGCTATCCTTCGGCAAGCGCTCGCTTGGCCATGCAGGCCGAGTCCTCGTTGTGGGGACGAAGGCGCGTGGTGGGCTCAAAGCTCAAGCACGATGGAACGCTTGGCTACATTAGCCGCGGTGCTGCTCGCCGTAGTGGACTCAATCCTGCTGGCTGGCACCGTTATGTGCCGATTGCAGTTGTTGTTGCGGTGATTGTCATCGCGCTCGCGGCGCTTGGTTATGCCGGCGGTGGCGCGAGTCTGGGCGCGATGTTCAAATCGCCTGAACTTGCGCATGCTGGCACGGAGCTTGTTGAAGGCGCACAAGACCAGACGGGTGTGGCGCCCCAGCGCGGTATGGTCGCAGCTGCTGCCACCATTGCTGATGCTCAAAAGGACGAGGACGAACAGGGCGACGGTGCCAAAACGACTCACACGAACGAAACGACGACAACTCCATCGGCAAGATTAGTTGCGAGTGGGGCAGCAAATATGGGACGGGGCCTTTCAGCGGGTCCGCCGTTCGACAGAACGGCGGAACTGTCTACCTGACATACACCACGTTGTCGCGGCGAGGCTTGGCCTCGGGAAGCACGTCCTCGGCATAGCCCAGAATGCAGTTGCCGACGCCGCGCAGGCTTCCGTCGGCGGGCAGATCCCAGCTGGCCAGCAGTTCGAGACCCTCGGGCGAATCGAAAACCTCGTGGGCGCGATGAATCCAGCACGAATCAACACCCAGCGCATAGGCAGCATTGAGCAGGTTGCCCATGGCAAGCGAACCGTCTTCCAGATGCGTGGGCACGCTGCGGTCGACCAGTACCACCACAACGGTTTTGGCACCGTAGAAGGGGTCGCCGTTGCTGCCCATGACTTGTGCATTGAGTTGCGAGAGGCGCTCGACGGTCGCGGGGTCGGTAACGGCGACAAACGTCACCGGCTGGCGGCCCATGCCGCTGGGCGCATACTGGCCGGCCTCGATAATGCGTGCGAGTTTTTCTGCCTCGACGGGGCGATCGCTGTAGTTACGGCAGCTACGGCGATGGATGAGCGCTTCGATGGTCTCCATGGGTTCTCCTAGCGATGACGTTGCAGATGCTCCGTTCTTACCCGCCGTGCCGTAGCCGTAATCGCGCAGAGGGGCCCAAACAGCAATGGCTACCAATCGGAAAAGTCGGTTTGCATAAAACTGGTACAAAAATGTGAGAAGCTGATGAGATGGTTAAACGTTTTATCCCGTCTACCCTGCGGTTTTTTACCACTTGCCTAAAACTTGGGCGCATATCTATTGATAAAGGTTTTACTAAAGGGGTACCAACGTTTATCAATGCGCTGTGGTGGCGCTGGGCCAGGAGGTAACTATCATGTTCCAGGCTGGAGATGTCGTCGAGACGGACTTCGAAGGATTTCTGAAGCTGCTGCGTTCCAAGACGCGCGCTTTTGTGACGATCGACGATCACGAGTACTACATCACGCACACCGATGGCTATTGGCGTGTTCAGGATTGCGAGGCCCTCAACGATAAGGGCCACTTTACTGACTGCTCCGAGCTGGTCAACACGGTCTGCGAGGTCGTCGAACTGCCTTGGATCTGCGGCAAGAGCCTGCACGACAGCTTTGCGGGCGCAACGGTCTACGAGGCCGTCGCTGCCTAACGGGCAAATACATCGCTATTCTCGCGTGACCGTCGGCGCTGCCCCCGCGCCGACGGTCTTTTTCTGTCGATATGCTATATAGGGTCGCCCGTATATAACGAGCTTATTGACGATAGTCAAAATTCGGACTAATGTAGAGATACAAATTGGTCAAAACTCGGACAATCGAATGGTGGGATAGATGAATAGCGCGGTTACGCTGGTCGATTTCGACCGGATGCTCAATGGACTCGACCATATCTATTCGGAGTTCTCGCGCACCTGCGGTCTTTCGGACTGCGCCTATTGGATGCTCGTCGACACCAGCACGGCGGGCGGTAGCATCGCCGTGAGTCGTCTGACAAGCGAATGGTTCTATAGCAAGCAGACCATTAACTCGGCAATTAAAACTCTGACGGCGCGAGGGCTTGCAACGCTGGAATTTGCCGAAGGCAGTCGTAAGAATAAGGTCGTTTGTTTGACCGATGAGGGCCGGCGGTTCGCCGAGCACTATGCGTTGCCGGCGGTTAAAGCCGAGCAGCGTGCCTTTGGCGCGCTCGAGTCCTGGGAACAGCGTGAGATTATGCGCCTGGTCGGCAAGTTCTCCCATGTTCTTAACGAAGAGTGCGAGGCGTTTAAACAGCAGATGGCCGCCGAGAGCCAAGTGGAAAAACAAGAAGAGGGGGACACATGCGACTCTTGATGAGGTTCATGAGGCCGTATCGCGGGCTGATTGCGGTGACGCTGTTTGCGGTGCTGATAGATAACGTCGGTACGCTGTTGGTTCCCACGATGCTGGCGAACATGGTCAACACCGGAATTACCACGGGCGATGTCGACTATATTTTACGCAACGGCCTGTACATGCTTATCGCAACCGGCATGGCCAGCGGCGGCACGGTGCTGGGCTGCTATCTTTCGGCGCGCCTGGCCGCCAACGTGG
>CAJMSO010000196.1 GCA_905216075.1 uncultured bacterium
GGCGTCGTCAATGCGATAGATTCGGGCGTCTGGTGCTATGAGTTGTTCGCCTTGTTCGACGGCCTCGGGCGTGATGCCGTCCGCGTGGTAGAGCCCGACAGCGCCGTTCGATGCGCTGGCGGCGCCCATGTCCTTAAGGTAGTCCTGCGTGCTGGGTGTGAGTTCGCGGCCAAGCCAGCGGTCGAGGCCTTTAATGTAAGGGACGTCTTCCATCACCTTCATGCCAATGGCGCTGCCAAGCACTTGCGCTTCGGGCTTGCGCTTACAGTCGACTTCGATGATCCAGGTCGCCTTGCGGCCTTCATCGGTGAGCAGGCCGAATTCCGGGACAAAGCCGGCAATTGAGCCGAACATCTCGATGATGCCGGAGTTGCGATTGCAGCGAGCGCCCAACACGGAGTTGGCAAAGACCACGGCGCTGCTTTCTGCCCAGCTTAGGATGTCGCCACGCCGAGGTCGATTGCCAACCTCGGGCTGGTAGCAGGTGCAGGTGAAAGCATCGCTGTCCAATAGGCCCATGCTGCGCAGCTGTGCCTCATAATCGTCTTGTTTGGAATACATAAAAATGAACAGCAGCTTTTGCAGCGGGTTGGCCGGGACGGCGGGGTCGAGGGGCCTCGGGTCGACCGAGAATGACTGACCGGACAGGGCGCCGTCTTTCAGCAGCTCATCCATAAGGTCATAGACTGGACCGAGCATGGAGAGGCCAAAACTTGTGACAAGATGACCGTTTGCGCCGGTCACGGGAACCATACGCTCGGCGCCAAAGCATTCGCCGTACATAACGAGGGTCTTGACCACTTTGGCCATGGCGGGGCCCTTGGCGCCGTCGAGCAGGGCTTGTTGTTGGGAGGTCAGGTTCATCTGTGAGCCCATCCTTTCGTGTTAGATATTGGTGCCGAGCCGGTATGCCGCACGGACCGCTTCGAGTACACGGCCGGGTGCAAACCCATCGCCGATGTTATGCAACTCGTCTGCGGCGTGCGTCTGCTGCAGTTTGTAGAACAGCGCGTCGTCGGGGTGTCCGCCGCAGGCTATGATTACCAGGTCGCAGGTTAGCTCGAGTGACTTCCAGTCGTTGCCGATTTTGGGTGCAAGCGGGTTTTCGACGTTCTCGGGCAAGACCGGTGACCACGAGACGTAGGGGTCGGGAACGTTTTTGTGGCAGTTGCGACTCAAATGGAGACGCGTACACCTCGATGGGGCCCCAGACTCGCGTTTGCCGCCGACCTCCGCGCGCTCGACGCGTGTCATATTGAGGAGCCGCACATTGCGTCCCCTGAGCGCATGGAGTAGGTGGCCACGATTTGCCGTGCAGGCGCCCTGCATCATGTGAGGCAGCATTTCAATTACGCTGACCTGCGGTATGCCGTGTTCGACGGTGAGCCATTGGGCAACCTCGCAGCCCACGGCCCCGCCGCCAATGATGGCGACGGTTTTGGCGTTGCCAAGCAGCGCGGGTTGGCGCAGTAGCTGCGTTGCCTGCACGGCATGGCCCGATGCTGCAAGCTCCGTAAGGCCGGGGATGGGCGGTATCGCATTGGAAGTGCCTGTCGCGCACACGATTGCGTCGAAGCCTGCTTTTGCAAGATCTTCGGCGCGTGCTGCTCGTCCAAGTTCGAGTGTCAGGTTCCCGTTGGGTTTTTCTGCCTGCTCGCGCACCTGTCGAACAAGATATGATCGGTAGTTATCGAGGTCGAACTTGATCCGGGCGGCGCTGGCGGAGAGGAGTTTTCCTCCAAGTTCATCTTCGGCGTCGATGAGCTTTACGTCGTGGCCACGACGCGCGGCGATTAGCGCACAGACCATCCCAGCGGGTCCGGCTCCTATCACCGCTATGCGTTTGGGTTCTTTGGCGGGAGCGGGTATCTGGGGCATGAGGTATTCAAAGCTGCAGCGTGGATTGACGGCACACTGCGGATGGCCCCCTTCGACAAACTCGTTGAGGCATCCTTCCTGGCATCCGATGCAGGGGCGAATATCTGCCACGCGACCGGCGTACGCCTTGTTGGGCCACTCGGGATCCGCAAGCAGCGGGCGTCCGAGCATGATCATATCGGCGTCGCCATTGCGAAGGGCGCGTTCGGCAATGTCGGGGTAGCCCAACTTACCCACCGCGACAACGGGTATGGGAAGGCCGGCATTGGAGCGGATATTGTCGGCGGCAAAGCGCTCCCGAACGGCGCGCGCTACGGGAACGAAGCAGCCTGCGGGCATGCTCGCAGGCGGGTGGGGTATCCACCAGTTGTCATAGCAACCAAGGTCGACGTCAAAGATGTCTACTCCCGCCGCCACGAGCTCTTCCATATAACCCAGGGTCTGTTCGACTGTGCGGCCGCCGCGCATGCGTCCCAGATAGGTCGAATTCATGACCTGCTCGTCATAGGTTTCCTCGAGTGCAAGCGAAAGGTCGATGCGGTACATGATGGGGTAGTCGGGCCCAACGCGGCGACGGATTTCTTTGACCATATCGAGGCCAAATTGACGCCAATCGGCATAACGTCCGAGCTTGCGATGGTTAAAGGCGGGGTTTCCGAGCTGCTCGATAAGATAACCCTCGTGCCCGTGCAAATAGACGCCATCGATGCCCATGGCATGAGCATCGGCCGCCGCTTGGCCGATATTGTTTACGATACGGCGCAGCTTTTGATCCGAGAGGCGCATGCATGGAATGGCGGGGATGTAGTAGTTAGGCAAGAAACTCGCCGAGACCGGAAACTTTTTTTGCGTGATGAGGCATTGCGGGTTGCCCACGCGGCCGAGTCCGGCCGTAAGCTGGACAAAAATGCGCGATCCGAAGGCATGGACACCTTGGGCAAGGTCGCGCCAGCCTGCCATAACGGTTCGGCTTCGATCGATGCGCGGGAAATAGGTGAGCTTGTCCAGCTCGGTGACCGTGGTATCGATGCCGTGGCTTACCGGTACGAGTCCTGTTGTGATGAGGCCGCAGCCGCCTTTGGCGCGGGCGAAAAAGTACTGCAGCATCATGTCGCTGGGACGACCAGTTTCCTCGCACATGTCGATATTGCCCATCGGTGCCATGACAATGCGGTTTTTGACGGTGAGCTTGTTAATTTTGATGGGAGAGAAGAGCTTGTCAAAAGGATAGAGCTCTTGTGTCATGCGGGACGATCCGCAACCGGAATTTTTGGCGGGCCAGCTGTCGAATGAGTCGACGAGTTGCTGCACCAGTACGTCTTTTCCCAATGAGGTTCCTTTCAGATGTTGACAAGGTAACAAAGCAGTTTACGTCTAAATGTTTAATAGTCAACAACAAAGGCATGAGTTCGGTGAAGGAAAAAAGGACTCAATGAGTGCCAGATGGCAAGCTGTGCTGCGACATTAGCTCCCAGCTAATGAATTTGAGCTCGCTGCCTCCTACGATGTGCTGTGTGCCGGCACGGTAGCCGGATCGTAGGAAGGATGCTTAATGGCAAAAGAGGGAAAGAAGCCGATCGGCAAGATCATTCTGGGCGTCATCGTGGTGCTCGTTGTTGCCGGCGTCGTAGGGTCTATGGGCGGCAGCTCGTCTGATTCGTCTACGGGAGATGCAGCAAAGCCTGCCGAACAGACCCAGCAAGTCGAGGAGCAAAAAGAGGCACAAGAACCCTATACGGTTTCGGATGAGGCCGGGGATACGTCTAATCAGTTTGCGTATAAGATCACTGGCACGTTGACCAATAATACGGATAAAGAGCAAAGCTACATTCAGATTGAGTATGTTCTGTATGACGCAGACGGCAATCAGGTGGGAACGGCTCTTGCGAACACCAACCATCTCAAAGCGGGCGGTACCTGGAAGTTCGAAGCGATGAGTACGGTATCTCCCGACCAGGTTGCCAGCTGGGAACGTTCTGACGTGAGCGGGTTTTAACTAGAATTAAAAACATGGTTACTATGCGAGCTGGGGGTGAGGTCGTATGCCCGATAAGAAGCTAACCGAAGAGTTGCTCAACGAGCTGCTTGACGCCCCGAGTATCGAGGGCTATATCAAAGAGCACGACTTTACCACCCCGTCACTTTCGGAGTATCTGAAACAGCTTTTGGAAGAAAAGGGGCTGGAGCGCTCGCGCGTGGTGCGTATGGCCGACCTCAACGAGACCTTTGGCTATCAGATCTTTA
>CAJMSO010000197.1 GCA_905216075.1 uncultured bacterium
TCCTTGAATGTTGCCTGTTCAAGAGTGTCCCCAACGACTAGTCGTTTAAGAACGTCCCCAATGACTAGGCCGCTTGTCTGCGATTTTTGACCGTTGGGCGGGCGCTTCACCATTGCCGCAAAAACGTTTTTGCATATCGGGTACAAAGGACTTTACGTGAGTAAAGTGCGCGCCGCGTCCATGTGTCGCGTTTTTAAAGGAGGCCCCATGCCTGGTGTTACCCCTGCAGAAGTTTTGTCCAACTTTGGTATTACGCTCGTTGAAGATCCCGCCGAGAATCAGCCCCGTCTGCTGGTCGATCTACCCGCCGCGGAGCTCGTCGAGTACGCCATCCGTCGCGAAGAAGGCCGCATGGCATCCAACGGCGCGCTGGTGATTGAGACGGGGGAGCGCACCGGCCGTTCTCCCAACGATCGCTTTATCGTTGACACCCCAGATGTTCACGACAAGATTGCCTGGGGCGCGGTCAACCGCCCTCTGTCCGTCGAGAGCTATGAGGCCATCAAGGCCGGCGTCGTCGACTATCTCAACGAGCGCGATGTGTTCGTCACCCGCGGCATGGCAGGCGCCGACCGCAACCACACGCGTCGACTGCTCGTTGCCTGCGAGCGTGCCAGCCAGGCACTCTTTATTAAGCAGATGCTCGCCCGCCCGCTCGCCCGCGAAATCGCGCGCACCGGTGAGCCCGACTTCTGCGTGCTCGCAGCGCCCGGTTACCAGTGCGACCCCGCCATTAAGGGCCTCAATTCCAGCGCTGCCGTGGTCATCAACTTCCAGGAACGCGTGATTCTGGTCGCCGGCACCGGCTACTCCGGCGAGATTAAAAAGTCGATCTTTAGCGTCATGAACTATCTGCTGCCCGTCGAGGACGACGTGCTGCCCATGCACTGCTCGGCCAGCATGGATCCCGTCACGCACGAGACTGCCGTGTTCTTTGGCCTGTCCGGCACGGGCAAGACCACGCTTTCTGCCAACCCCACGCGCCTGCTGATCGGCGACGACGAGCACGGCTGGTCTGACATGGGCATCTTCAACATCGAGGGTGGCTGCTACGCCAAATGCGAGGGGCTGGACGCCTTCCACGAGCCCGAGATCTTCAACGCTGTCCGCTTTGGCGCGATCTGCGAAAACGTGGTGCTCGACGAGAACCGCAAGCCCAACTACGATGACATCTCGATCACGCACAACACGCGCGTGGCCTATCCCGTGGAGCACATTCCTAACGCGTGGACTAAGGGCATGGGCACCACTCCGAGTGTCGTGCTGTTCCTGACTTGCGACGCTTTTGGCGTGCTGCCGCCCATCTCGCGTCTGACGGCCGACGCCGCCATGTACCACTTTGTGACGGGCTTTACGGCTAAGATTCCCGGCACCGAGGTCGGCGTCACCGAGCCCACACCCACGTTCTCTTCGCTGTTCGGCGAGCCGTTTATGCCGCTCGACCCCATGGTTTACGCCAAGATGCTCGGCGAGCGTATTGCCGACGGCCGCACACGCGTGTACCTGGTCAACACCGGCTGGATCGGCGGCGGCTACGGCGTGGGTCATCGCATCGAGCTGGCCTACACGCGCTCGCTGGTCGCGCGCGCCCTCGACGGCACCATCGAGGACAGCGAGTTCGTGCACGACGACATCTTTAACGTCGACATTCCCACGACGTGCCACGGTGTGCCCGGTGGCATCCTGGTGCCGCGCCAGTACTGGCAGAGCACCGCGCGCTACGACGAGGCCGCGCACAACCTGGCGGTGATGTTTGAGGAGAACTTCGAGAAGAAGTACTCGCACCTGCCCGAGTCCGTCAAAGCCGCCGGCCCGCACGCCCAGGTGTCCGCCGAGGCCCGTCATCGCGGCCGCGGCCTGCTGGGACTCCGCCACTAGCGTCGCCGTGAGTCCATATCCACCACAAAGGGGACAGGCACCTTTGTGGTGGTTTTGCTCGCGTGGATGACTCGGGTTACAATACGCCTGACATATCGTCCCCTTCTCCGGATGGGGACAGCGCAAGCGTTCTTGTGACGGCACCGTAGGACTTTGAAGGTGGCCGTTGTAAGGGCGCTTTTTGTTTAGGCGCCCTCGCTCGGGCGCGCACAATGAAGGGAGAGCGTATGAAGAGCTTTATTGCCGAGGATTCATTCTGGGAGCTGTTTCCGCAGGCAGCGGCCGGTGTTGTGGTCGTGGAGGGCATGAAGCCCACGGCTCAGATTCCCCAGGAGGACGTGGATGCGATTGCGGCGTTGCTCGACCGCGCCAATATCGACGCGGAGCGTCATCTGACCAGCGATACTATCAGCGAGAACGCACCGGTCAAGGCATGGCGCGAGGCCTATCGTCTGTTCAAGACCAAAAAGGGCGCGCGTTGCTCAATCGAGAACCTGCTCAAACGCGTGCTCAAAGGTAAGCCGGTGGGCCACATTACGCCTGCGGTGGATATTTACAACACGGTGTCGCTGACCTACGCACTGCCCGTGGGAGGCGAGGATCTGCATGCGATTGAGGGGGACCTTCGCTTGAAGGTGACCGACGGCGGGGATGCGTTCCTGCCGCTTGGCGAGGATGCGGATGACCCGACGCTGCCCGGCGAGCTTGCCTACATTGACGATGCAGGTGCCGTGTGCCGCTGCTGGAACTGGCGCGACGGCGTTCGAACGGCTCTATCCGACGATTCGGCCGACGCGTTTTTGGCGATTGAGTGCGTAGAGCCCGAGCGCATGGGGGACTGTCAGGCCGCCATCGATCGCTTAGCCGAGCTGCTTGAGCGCTATCTGGGGGCGACGGTTGTCGTTAAGACGCTTGTGACCCGCGACAATCCCCGCGTGGAGCTGTAGCAACTTCTGCAAATCATACTCGCCGGTCAAAACCACCACAAAGGTGCCTGTCCCCTTTGTGGTGGTTTTTATGTTGATGAGTTAACAAATAGGGCGCGCAGTGCTGGCGGCCGCTGGGTACGGTTAAGATGTTTACCCGTTAGCATTATGCAAGCGAAAGGCGGTCGTCTCCCATGCAACAGAGCGACGAGACACGTTTCGAGGACTTTGTCGGACTGATCAGCGGACTCTACAAGGAGATCCAGCGCATTAAGACATCTGAGGGCGCAAGGCTGGGCCTTAAGGGCTCCGACGTCATGTGCCTGTACTATCTTGAGCGCAGCAAGGACGGCTTGACTGGCGCTGACCTCGCCCGCATGGCTGGCGTGACCCGCGCTGCCGTCTCGCGCACGCTGGCGCATCTGGAGGAGGGCGGCTACGTTGAGGTCGACGATTCGGGCGATGCCGCCGTTAAGTATCGCGCCCCGGTTCGCCTGACCACGTTGGG
The DNA here is from genome assembly GCA_905216075.1 of uncultured bacterium. Taxonomy (GTDB): domain Bacteria; phylum Actinomycetota; class Coriobacteriia; order Coriobacteriales; family Coriobacteriaceae; genus Collinsella. Next base: position 3,313 of record CAJMSO010000197.1, read on the forward strand.
CGGCGAGAGCATGAACGAGGCCGATTGCATTATTCGTGAAGTGCTCGACACCACCGGCAAGGCCATGGGCGTGGAGCAGCGTGAGCAGATGTATGCGTCGCTGCGTACGATTCTCAACACCTTGCGCGAGCTGTAGGGCCGCCTGGGCATTTGCTTCCCATTAACAACTGCATCGTCCCGTTTAAGCGCGTATACCGTGCCGGGGCATTGCTGTCAAAATTCCCTGCGCGAGGTCCGCGCAAGAAAGGATTCGCTATGTCCGTCCGCATTATTACCGATTCCGCAAGCGATATGTCGCCGGCCGAGCATCCGGCACTGGCCGTTTTGCCGCTGTCCGTCACCTTTGGAACCGATGTGTTCATGGATGGCATCGACATCGATCACCAGCGCTTTTACGAGATGCTCGTGGAGCGCGATGAGCTGCCCAAGACCGGCCAGGTCAACCCGTACGCGTTTTCGCAGGCTATCGCCGAGGTTCGCGAAGCCGGCGATGAGGCTGTGATTACTACCGTGGGCGCTAAGCTGTCGGGCACCAATCAGAGCGCCCGTACCGCACTAGCCGAGGCGCCGGGCGGCGACGTGTTCGTGGTAGATAGCAACAACGTCACCCTGGGCGAGCGCGTCCTGGTCGAGTATGCGCTGCGCTTGGTGGACGAGGGCCGTAGCGCGGCCCAGATCGCGGCGGCGGTCGAGGCCGTGCGCGACCGCGTGGTGGTTATTGGCCTGCTCGAGACGCTGGAGTACCTGGTGCGCGGCGGTCGCCTGTCTGCTGCCGCCGGCGCCGTGGGGA
>CAJMSO010000198.1 GCA_905216075.1 uncultured bacterium
CGATCCCGCATCCGCGGCAGCCCCTAAACGTTGTTGCCGTGCTGCGTTAAGCCCCCAAACCGCCACTGCCACCGCCACGACCGCACAGGCGAGCACCAGCAACGCGCCGACGGGACGGGCGCCCTCTACAGGCTGTTGATGCCCTCGCTGATAGCGCTCCATAAATCTTGGACCTTGCCCTTAAATGCGACGATGGCAATGATGGCAATCACCACGAGCACACCGACTAGGATGGCGTACTCGGTGGTGCCCTGCGCGCTCTCCTCCCGCAGCAGTTCTTCGGCACGCTGGCGAGCGTGAATTGACTGGCAAAACGCCAAGCTCCAGACCTTGTCAACAACGTCAGTCATCGTATTCATGTATTCCTCCCTACATCATCCCGCCTGCTCCCAGCAGCGGGCCCAATATGGACAGAAGCAACGCCGGCAAGATGAGCGTGCCGGTGGGAATCAGCAGCTTGACCGGCGCACGCTCAATCTCGCGCTCGACCGCGGCGCGATGGGCCGCGCGAATCTCGCGACTTTGGGCCGCCAGCGTCTCGGCAAGCGGGGCACCGAGGGCAAGCGCCTGCCCCGCTGTGATGGCAAAGGTCTCGAGCGCCCGCACATCCAGGTCGCGCGCGGCCGCCAGAAGCTCATCCTCTCGCGTCCCTACGCCCACCCGCCATGCCATGCAGGCTCGCTCAAGGCGGAGCGCCAACGTCGATCGGCGATTAGCGCAAAAAACCTCAAGCGCCGCATCGAACGAAAGGCCGGCCGAAAGCCCCAGACGCACCACGTCGATCATCTCGGACACCTCGCCGAGCGACACCTGCGCCGTACCACCCGTGCCGAGCATGCCCCTCAACCGTGCTACCAGGACATCGGTCACCGATCGGGCAGCCGCGACAACCAGCAGCGCCTCGCGTTTGCAGACCTGGGCGATCTTGCATGCGTCCGCACGATTGAGCCCTGTCACGATAAACACGCTGAGCGCGCACAGGCATGCCGCGACCCCGACCAGGGCGCTCATAGCTCCACCCGCATAATGCGTCGGATGACCACCAGGGCGACGGCGTTGAGGGCAAGTCCCAGTACCACGGCACCGGCACCCGCCGGCGTTGCAAGGCCGCGGCGAAAGTCGGCCGAAAGCAGCGCCAGCACCGCGCACATACCCGCCGGCATCGCCGAGACCATGTGTGCCGACATACGAGCCTGCGATGTCTTGACGTCCAAGCGGCGCTTGAGCTCAATGCGCTCCCCCACCATGCTCGACGCCTCGGACAACAGGTCGGCAAGCGGGGCACCGGTTCGCTGCGACACCTTGAGCGCCAAGGTGACAAGCGAAAGGCCGGGGGCATCGATACGGTCGAGTAGGTCATCCAACGCATCAGTCGCCGAGACGCCGCAGTCGATCGCCGTCGCCACGCGCAAAAACTCGGTATGCACCGGCTCTTGCGCGTGAGTTCCCACAAACCTCATGCCCTGGGCCAGCGAATGACCCGAGGCGAGCGACATAGAGAGCGCCGTAAAGGCCTCGGGCATGGCTTCTTCCACATCGTGTTGCTCGCGGCGACGGTCGAAGGGGTCGCGAGCGGCGCCTACGCCAAACGGTGCGAGCAGCCCCAGGACAAAGCCGATGGGCGACAGCGATACGACAGTCAGGGCAATGCCGCAGACACCACTCGATAGCAGCAAGCATGCCAGGCGCGCCTCGTCATCCTCGATAACAAGGCCAAGGCGATGTGCTGGAACCAGCGCCGCCCAGGAGCGGGCAATCTTTTTTAGCAGGTCGTTTTCTACCAACTCGCGCGGCAGCCTCTCGGCAACCGACTCAAGCGCATGACTGACCAGTTCCGCCGGCGGCACGCGCGACACACGAGGCTCCGCCCCGCACGCCACCGCGGCAGAAAGCCCTGTCAAGCCCCCTACGACGAGGGGCACAACGATCTCCATTCGTCCACCTCCTCTTGTGTGAGCGTTCCCGAGCGCAGGCCCTCCGCGATAAACGGAGGCTCGCGATCGAGCGTCCAGGTGCGCGTGGCGGCATCGAACGTCACGTAGCGCTCAAGCTCCACGCCGCCTGACGTGCCGCGTCGCACCCCCGAATAGGAGGACACGAAACGCCTGCCGTCCGCATGACGCTCGGACATCACGATGCCGTCGAGCGCCATGGCAATCTGCTCCTCGATAAGCTCGCTCGGCAGATCGATGCCATAGCGCGCAAGCAGCGTCAAACGCACCACGGTCTCCTGCTCGGTGCCCGCATGAAGCGTGGTGAGCGATCCGTCGTGCCCGGTGTTCATGGCCTGCAGCATGTCGCAACATTCCGCACCGCGCACCTCACCCACCACGATGCGGTCGGGACGCATGCGCAGGGCGTTGGTCACCAGATCGCGGATTGTCACCGCGCCCTCGCCCTCAATTGAAGCCTCGCGCGCCTCCAGGCGAACCACATGCGGGTGATGCGCAAACTTGAGCTCGGCGGAGTCCTCGATCGTCACGATGCGCTCGCCGGTGGATATCTCGCACGACAGCGCGTTGAGCAGCGTGGTCTTGCCCGATCCCGTGCCACCCGCAACCGCCAGATCTTGACGCAGCGACACCGCACAGGACAGCAGTTGCGCATACCAAAGCGGCAGCGACCCCAGGCCCACAAGCTCGTCCAACGAACAGATGCGATCTGAGAACTTGCGGATGGTGAGGATTGGTCCATCAATCGCCACGGGCGGGATCACCGCGTTGACGCGATAGCCCGTCTTGAGGCGGGCGTTGACAATGGGGCTGCGCTCGTCGATGCGCCTGCCCAGCGGCGAGATGATGCGGTCGATGAGCACGCGGATCTGCTCGTCATCCTCAAATGCATGCTCGATGGGATATAAGACGCCGCCGCGTTCAAAGAAAGCCGAGCGGCAGCCGTTGATCATGATCTCGGTAACGGTGTCGTCCTCGATGAGCGGCTGCAACGGCCCCAAGCCCACCACGTCATCCAAAATCTCGTCGATGATGGTCTCGCGCTCGGGCGTCGCGAGATCGGTCGGCTCCTCAACATTGAGCGCCGCCTCCACCGCAGGACGCAATTCCGAGCGGGCGCGCGCCGGATCGATGTATGCGCTGATACGCGCCACCTCGTCATAGCCCATGCGGTCCATCACGGCGCGCTTGGTGCGGCGCTTGACGGCACGGTGGCGCCCCGCATCAACAGGCGCCGCCGCCGCGGCCGCACCGGCTTCCTTAATCCTTGTTTGCAAGCTCATCGCGAATCACCCTCGCGCGACCAGGGAAGGCGGATACGCGGGCGTTCGGTGCGCGTTGCACGGTCGGCGACCATATCGCTCCAAGGGCCGACGGCGCACCCCAGTTCCACGAGCATCTCGCGCGTGGCCTCGCGCACGCTGGTCGCAAAAGCGCTGGTCTGCCCCACTGCCTCATCAGCGCGCCCAAACGCCATGAGCGCGGCGAGATCCTGCCCGCCATCGGCGATACGAATCTTGGAGCTCAACGCACAGGCAATCTCAAAGCGCATGGCGACGTCCTCGTCTGCCCCGCGCGCACCGAACCGGTTGAACACGGCGCTCATGCGCGTGCGCGGCACACCTACTCGACTTGCCAGTTCAATGACGCGCGACGCCGATGTCGCGGACGACACCGCAGCATCGCCAACGATCAGGCAGCGGTCGCTCGCCGCCACCGCAGCCGCCACGGCGTCGCCCCAAAAGACCGAGGTATCGATAAAGACTACGTCGGATTCGCGACGCAAAACATCAAGCAGTAGCTCCACCGGACGTGCCATGAGCTCGGCTTGCTCGGGCGCCGCAACGGGACCCCAGAGCGTAACGCCTGGCGCCACGCGCATCGATGTGGCTACGATATCCGGCTCGGTGAGCGCGCCCGCCGCCGCCGGCTCGATAAGTGCCGCCATATCGCGCGGAGCATCGACGCCTAACAAGTCGTAAAGGTTTCCAAACATCAGGTCCAGGTCGAGCACGGCGGCACGCAAGCCCAACAGCGACGATGTGTGTGCCATGGTGGCAACGATCGTCGACTTGCCGCAACCGCCCGAACCCGAAATGGCGCAGATGACCGGAGCTCGATGCTGCGGAGCGGCAGCGTCTGCCGG
>CAJMSO010000199.1 GCA_905216075.1 uncultured bacterium
CTCGGCGGGGTTGTCTAAGATTGTTGTTGAACTTCGGCCTTTGGCTCAAAGAAAAACGGGAGATGCGATCTGCATCCCCCGTTTTTGTTGCACCTACTCTAGGTCAATAAATTTGATGCTCAGAATCTTGCCGTCCTTGACGAGCATTCTGGCCATGGTGGGGCCTCGGGTGCCTCTGGGGTAGCTGGCGCTGCCCGGGTTGAGGACTAAGCAGCGGCCCACTTGGGCTTCTTTGGTTACGTGGGTGTGACCGTTGATAGCTACGTCCACGGATCCCACCGGGAGGTCTTCACGGTAGTGGGCTACGGCGAACTTGAGGCCTTCGTAGGTAAAGAGCGCCAAGCGGTCCACATCGGGGCCGTAGTCGCGGTAGTAGTCGTTATTACCCAGCACCGCTCGCACGGGGGCGATGGTGCGCAGGTGCTCGTAGTCCATCTCCGACGTAAGGTCACCGGCGTGGATAATCAGATCCGCACCCTTAAGCTCGTCCAAGAGCGCAGGCGAAAGATAGCCGTGGGTGTCCGAGATAATGTCGATACGCTTGGCGCTTGCACTGTTCATGGGATCCCTTCCGCAAAAAGATTTGGTGCATTCATGCAAAAAGCCCCACGGCTCCGCAGACGATTTTGGTCTACAGGGCTGCGGGGCCGGTGTACTAGAGGCTCAGGGCCTTTTTGAGCGGTACGACGCGACGGCGCGAAACCGGCACGCGTTCGTCGACGCCCGTAATGCCCAGCTGGATAGCGCCCGAGGGAACCGTCTCGACGTCGGTGACACACGCCAAGTTGACGATATAGCGGCGGTGAACGCGGAAGAAGCCAAAGTCGCAGAGCTTGGCCTCGAACTGTGCCAGCGAGGTCGTGGACAAAAAGCGGTCATCGACCGTATAAATACAGGAGTAATCGTCCTTGGCCATAATAAAGCGAATGTCGTCCACGGGGATGAGGACCTTGCGGCCGCCCTTTTCCACCGGGATGCGCTCGATGGTCACCTTGCTGTCCGTGACAGGCTTGGCGCGTTGCATAACCTTATCGATCGCTCGATCCAGGCGAGCCTCCTCGACCGGCTTCATCAGATAGTCGACGGCATCCACATCAAACGCCTCGACCGCATGATCACTGTACGCGGTTACGAATACGATCGCCGGCGGATTCTTGAGCTTATGCAGTGCCTCGGCAAGCTGCAGACCCGAAGCGCCAGGCATCGAGATATCGAGGAACACAACATCGACGCGGCTCTCCATAAGCATCTCGATAGCGGAGCGAACGCTCGACGCTTCTGTGATCGTGCCGATCTTGCCCGTCTGCTCGAGCAAGAAGCGAAGTTCCGAACGGGCCGGGGCCTCATCATCCACAATCATCGCACGCAGCATAGGGATAAAACCTTTCGTCAACTAACTACGTCGGGCATCCGCCAACTAGCGTTAAACCCGTAACCTATCATTCTACTCTTGAATGTCGAAGATGCTCTCCGACAAATCGAGATGCAGGAGCACTTTAGCGCCCTTGCCCGGGGCCGATTCGACGCGTGTATAAGAGTGCGGTCCATAAAAGCGATGGATGCGCTCCGAAATATTGTGCATGGCCACACCGGCGCCGCCGCCCTGCGGGGAGCTGGCGTCGGGACGGGCGGAGCGTTCGTCAAACAGTCTGGCAGCGGTGCCTTCGTCCATGCCCACGCCGTTATCGGCGACCACAATCAAAATCGCATCTTCGCCATCCCTGTGGACCGACACGTCGATCCTCAGTGCATCGTCGTCGCCCATACCATGGCGCACGGCATTCTCGACGATTGGCTGGATTACAAATGCCGGCACCAGCGTGTCCTCGACGTCCTCGGACACGTCGAAGGTCGCCAGCACGCGATCCTCGCCAAAGCGCGCCTTCTCAAACGTCAGGTAGCGCTTGGTCTGCGCGACCTCGCGCGACACGGGAATGAGCGAGCCCGAATTGTCGAGCGTGGCGCGATAGAACGAGGAGAACTCGCGCAGCAGCTCGCGGGCGCGCAGCGGATCGGTACGCGTAAACGACGCGATGGTGTTGAGCGTGTTGAACAGAAAATGCGGGTTGATCTGCGCCTGCAGGGCACGCACCTCGGCACGGGCCGTGAGCTCCTTTTGCACCTCGAGCTCGTGGATGGCGAGCTGCGTGGACAGGATCTCGGCAAAACCCGAGGCAAGCGCGTACTGAGTGCGGTCGACGGCACGCGGGGTCTTGTAGTAGAACTTGAGCGTGCCGACGGTGCGGTCGCCCACCTTGATAGGAGCGATGATACCGGCAGGAACATGGTTGTGCGAGCCATCCGAACCCACCACGTCCACCACACGGTTGAACGACTGGACGATACCGTGCTCGATGACGTAGCGCGTGGCAAGTGTGTGGATGGGCGAATCGGGCAGCAGCTTTTCCTCAAACTCGCCCGCGCAGGCCAGCACGTTGCTCTCGTCGGTGATGGCAACCGTCATGGCACGCGTCTCGGGCAAAATGCGCTGGCACACCAGACGCGCCGACTCCTGCGTCAGACCGCCTTTGATGTCCTCGAGCATGGCAGAGGCCACCGAGAGCGTCTCTTCGGTGTACTGCGAACGCACCGAATCGGGATTGAGCGTCAAATAGATAAAAATGCACAGAAAGATGCACAGCAGTGCGCAGGCGACCACGGTCGCGATCGGCTCAATTCCAGTCGCCAGGGCAAAAATAAAGTACACCAGCACGCAAATGGCGCAGACAACGGCGATCACGCGAAAGATAGATATTGAGTTATCGCGCTGGGCGCGGCGATCGATCATTCAGTCCCCTCCAGGATGCTGGTCAGTTGTGCGTCGCGCCAGAGCCCGTCCATGATCTTGGGCCAGAAGCTCTGAAAACGCAGGTAGCTTGCGGCGTTTTGACGCGCGTAGGTCTTGGCCTCGTCAATACCGTGCCGCCAAATGCGCAGGTACCCCTCGTGCTCGCGGGTAAACATGCTGCGAACCATGGCGGTCTTGCGCACACGGTCGTCGAGCTCGCGCGAAATCCACGGGCCCGGATAGGGCATGAGCGACGCGGCCGTGACGGGAACGAGCTCCTGCTGGTGCGCGGCAAATGTCAGCTTGGCACGCTCGTAGTACCAACGGTACACATCCTGCATAAAGCGCGGCGAGCGCTTCTCGGACTCGGGCGGCAGGTGACGAACAACCCACTCGTTGTCAAACCACACGTCGTAGCCAAACATGCGCATGTTAAAGAGGTAATCTAGGTCCTCGCCTCGGGTGATAAACGGGTCAAACGCCACACGGGTAAAGGCGCGGGCATGAAGCGCCACAAGGCCGCCGCACACGTAGTTTGAACGCGAAATACGGGTGCCCGAGAGCGCCTTTTTCATCCAGCGATTAAACTCGATGCGTTTGGTCCACCAACGATGGCAGATGCCCACCTTGTCTGTGGGCGCCAACGGCGATCCGTCGCGATCGTAAAAGTAACCGCTCTTAACCAAAATCGGCAGGCCTTGACGCGTCTGCTGGCCCAGTGCATAGGTCGCGCGCTTCATAAAGTCGGCATCGATAACGGTCTCGTCGTCATCCAAAAAGACAACGGCATCGTGGCCGAGCACCGCAGCGCAGGCAAGCCCCATATTGCGAATGGCGCCGTATCCGCGCAGGCTCACGCACTCGCCCGAGCCCTTGGGAGCAATCTGCGCCACACGGTCGGCGATACGCGATGCCTGGGTGTTGGTAACCACGGTGACCTTGAGCGTAGGGTGCGCGTCGACGATTTCGTGGACGCGCTTCGACACATCAGCCGTAGCCGAAACGGGACAGACCACCAAAAGGATAATCCTCGGAATGTCGCGCACCTGCTCGAGCGAGGCCAGGCAGCGGTCGAGCTCGGGATTGGTGGCGTTGAGCTTCGTCGAGTGGTCATAGACGCCGGGAGCGTTTGCATGGGCCTCGTCGTCTGCCCAATATGTTGGAATCACAACCGTGGCGTTCATGCCTTCCCTCCCTGCAACACAAAAACGGGGCGCCGCCAAACACAGGCGACGCCCCGCGACCTAGCTGGTTCCATCATACCCACTTGGGCAAATCATTGCTCGCAAGTCGCAATGTTTATTGCG
>CAJMSO010000200.1 GCA_905216075.1 uncultured bacterium
GTCTCCTCGCCCGGCTGGAACAGCAGCTTAACCGTGGCATTGGCATCGGCAAGCTCGGCCTCGCGAGCCTTGAGCAGGCGGGCGGCACCAAGCAGGGCCGTCGCATGCATATCGTGGCCGCAAGCATGCATGCAGCCGTTGACAGAGGCGAAAGGCTCGCCCGACTCTTCCGCGACGGGAAGGGCATCCATGTCGCCGCGGAGCATGATGACCGTACCGGCCTGCTTGTCCGTGCACGTACCGTTACCCCGAGCAGCAGCTGCCGCGCCGGCACCGATAAGGCCAACGACACAGGAGCCGTCAACAAGCACGGCATAGGGAATATCCATCTCGTCCAGACGCGCCTGGATAAAGGCGGACGTCTGCGGAAGGTTGTTACCCAGCTCGGGCATCTGGTGTAGATCGTGTCGCCACACAGCAAGCTCGTCTGCAAAAGTCTGAGCTTCTGCAACAAGACCGTCACCGATAGCGGCCTGCGCCGCCGCGGTGGCCTTGGGCGCTGATTGCGGTTGAAGATCGGACAGTGCTGGTGCCATAGATGCCCTCCAGTAACGTTTTTGCAGCAAGCACTTTGATAGCATAAAGTGCAAGGTACAACTTTAAGGGCGACGCATAAAAAATGCCGCCCCGGGAGGGCGGCGCAACAAGTTGTTTACAATTGCGGGCGCGGCTTTTTGCGCAAAAAATCGAAGTGAGTCTCACTCAAGATAATCGACAGGAAGATAAGCACGAAGCCGGCGAGCAGGCGCGAGGTGAGCGCCTCCCCCATCAGCAGCACCGAAAACAACACGCCCGAAGGCGACTCCATCGAAAGGAGCAGTGAGCCCGTCGAAGCCGGGACATGCGCCAGGCCGACGTTTTGGATGAGCAGAGCCACGCATGTGCAGCCCACCGAGAGAAACGCCATCACACCGATAAAGTTCGGCGTCCACACGGACAGAGGCGCCTGGGTCTCGAATAACAGCGACGAAACCAGGCTCAGCACGCCGTTGCCCACAAACATCCAAAACGTGATAACGTTGATGTCCATTTTGCGACCGTACTTGGCGGTCACCGCCATCTGGATGGCGAAGAAGACCGCGCCTGCCAGCGTAATGACGTCACCGATGTTGAACTCGACGCTATCGAGCGCCACCAAGCCAATGCCCGCCAAGCACAGCAGTGCCGCGCCCAGGTTATAGCGGGTGAGTTTTTCTCCACTCAGAAAATAGCTCGCGAACGGCACGAGGATGCAATACGTGCCCGTCAAAAAAGCATTCTTGCCCGCCGTAGTATATGCCAGACCGACCGTCTGCAACGCATAGGCCGCCCACATGAGCACGCCCATACTCAGGCCAACGATCAGATTGCGAGCGTTGAAATGTGCAGTGATGCGCTTGTGGAAGACGGCAAACATGACCAACGCTGCAGGCAGAAAGCGTACATAGAGCAGCTCGAACACCGGAATGGTGCCGAGTGCGTCCTTCATAGTGGTAAAGGAGTAGCCCCAGATGACCGCCACCGAAAGTAGCAAAACTTTCCAGAACAGCGGGGAGCGTGCGCCGGCGCCCCTGGGAATACCGCCCGCGCCCAAATCCTCACGGGCCACAGGGCTATCGGGCATGTTTTCGATTTCGTTGGCAGCGTATTGGGCCATGGAACATCCTCACACTCAATCTGGGCGTGGTGTCCGCACGCGTATGGCTGCGTGCCGCCTCATGGTCAAATAAAAACGGGGCGCACCGGACCCCCGGCACGCCCCGCTACTGTAGCAACAACCAACGCAACATCGCAATCCAGCCCGCTAAAGTATCGAACAGAAAAGCCTCGATGCCCCGGCAATGTCAGCGAAAACGACCCTGAGCGAGCAAGGTGACGTGAAATGAAAGGGCGCTGACCTTCTGGTCGCGCCCTTGAAATTGAACGTCAGATTGCCGCTTAGGGTCGTTTGTAGCGTCGAGCAGTTACGCGGTTTGGTAAAACCGCGTAACTTAATAATTTCACGTCACCTTGGCGCAAATGCGGCTCGCTCGCTGGCATTAGTGCTACATCAGCGTTAAAGTTGCCGCACTAAATAAGCTTTGTCGACTCCAGCTTTTCGATAATCCAGTCGTTGGCTTTGATGACCGGACGGCGGAAGACGACGCCCAAGGCCAGCGACGGAATCAGATAGCTCGCCAGAATGCCCAGCTCAACCCAGTACTCCATATGGTAGGCGCCAGCCATGGCGGCATGCATGGCGTTGATGCCGTGAGTAAACGGCAGGAACGGATAGATCGCCTGGAACACGGGGCCGGTCATCTCGATGGGGAACGTGCCGCCCGAACCACCGACCTGCATGACCAACAGCACGACAGCGAGCGCCTTGCCGATATCGCCAAACGAAACCGTAAGCGTGTAGACGATATTGGAGAACACGAGACTCGCGACCCAGCCCGCTAGCACAAACTGCAGCGGGTTGTCGCACTGAATGCCAAAGAACAGAATGTCGCCCGCGCACACGAGCGTTGCCTGCAGCAGAGCCAAACCGCCAAAGAACAGGTAACGACCCAGGTAGATCTCGTGCAGGCGCACGGGGATGAGCTCGTTGATAAGCTCATCGTCAACCGAGACCTTCATCATGGCCGCCAACACGATCGAGCCGACCCAGAGCGACAGAATCGTGTAGAACGGCGCCATGGCCGAACCGTAGTTGCGGATCGGATAGACCGGCTTACGGTCGAGTGCGACAGGGCCGGAAAGCGACACGGCCAGACCCTCGGGATCATTGCCGATCATCGTCTTGATCGTAGCGAGGTCATCCGACATCAAGGCGCCGTCGAGCTCGTCCTTGAAAGCGCTGATCTTGTCCGACGCCTCACCCAGCTGATCGGAAGCCTTGTTGACCAGCTTTGCAGCCTTGGAGAGGCCCTTTGCCAGCGAACCGGATGCGTCGGTCAGGCCGGCAACAGCACTATCCAGGTCGCCCGAGATACCATTGAGCGAATCCAAAACGCCCGAAATAGTCTTCTTGAGCTCCTTGGCCTTGACCGAAAACGTAGAGTCGTAGTCAATCTTGGCGCCCGAGATACCAGCCTTGGCATCTGCGATTGCCTGATCGACCTCGGCACGCGACTTGTTAACCTCTGCCATACTCTTCGTGAGCGACGTCGCGATGTTCGTCAGCTCATTGGCATTGTTGCGGTACTCCGTCGCGGTTTTGTCAAGCTCAGCAGCCGCGTCCTCAAGCCCTGCCTTGAGCTTATCGTTACTCACCTGGCCAGCAAGACTACGGAGCTCATTCGCCGTGGCATCAATCTCGTCGGCACGGTTCTTGAGTGACGCTGCACCATCGTTGAGCTGAGACACCGTAAGATTGACATGCTGGTTTGCAGCGTCGAATGCCTTTGCGAGCTCGGTAGAAACGTTATCGAACGAACCCGCGCTCCCATCAATAGCGGCATCGATCGCATCACTGGCGGACTTGAGCGCTTGCTCGGAATCGGCAATACCGCTTTCGGCATGCTGCATGAGCTGCTTCACCGACTCCTCGGTCGATCCGGACTGCTTGAGCATACCGCCCGCCGACGTCAGCGAATCGGACGTGGAGCTCAAAATGCCCGCAAGCGACGTTGCGCTGGCCTGAATGTCCTGCAAGTCCTGGACCGAATCGCCGAGTGTCGAGGACAGGTTGGCGATAAAGTTGCTCACCTGGTCGGTGCTCATGTAGTCGAGCAGGCTGGACACGGTTTTAAGACCGATAGTCGTAATGGTCTCGGTAAAGGTCTCGTTGACCTGACTCTGGACGGCGCTCGAGCCCTTCTCGGTCACGATCTGGGCAATGGCGTTGGCCTTCTGATTCTCGTAAAACTCGATATCGGCATGCTTCACGTCGGTTGAGAAAAGCGTCATCATATCGGCACTAAACGTCTTAGGGATAACGACAGCCGCATAGTATGCGCCCGATTTGACGCCCTCGATGGCCTTTTCTCGATCGTTGAGCACAACCCAGTCGAAGTTCTCGTTACCACGCAGGGTGGCGGTCACGTTTTCGCCCACGTTCACCTCGACGGGGATCAGATCGCTCTCGTAACCCTCATCGGTGTTGACCACGGCGA
>CAJMSO010000201.1 GCA_905216075.1 uncultured bacterium
TGCTCAACGACGGCTCCACCATGGTTGCCGCCCAGTGCAGCATGCTGCTGCTCGCTGTTACGCAGTTCACCACCAAGTTCAACGGCTCCGAGCTTTCGGTCTTCGATTGCACCAGCATGGGTACACGCGGTCTGTTCTCGGCCTATATCGCAGCGTTCATTACCGTTTGGGTTTATAAGTTCTGCGTTTCGCGCGATCTGACCATTAAGCTACCCAAGGAGGTTCCGGGCGCCATCGCTCAGAACTTCCGCGACATCATCCCCTTCGGTGGCGCTGTCATCATCTGCGGCATCATCGATGTCGTCGTGCGCAACCTCATGGGCGTTCCGTTCTCCGAGCTGCTTATCAAACTGCTCTCCCCGCTCTTCACTGCGGCAGAGACCTACCCCGGACTCATCCTTATTCAGGCGGCCACCGCGTTCTTCTGGTTCATCGGCGTCCACGGCCCTTCGATTGTCCAGCCGGGCATCGACCCCATCCGTCTTGCCAACCAGGCCGAGAACCTGCAGGTTCTGCTGGCAGGCGGCCACCCCGCCCACTCCCTCACCTTTAACATGTCGCTCGTGGGTGAGTTCGGCGGCACCGGCGCCACGCTCATCGTGCCGCTTCTGCTGATTCTCTTCATGAAGTCCAAGCAGCTCAAAGCCGTCGGTAAGGCCTCGATTGTCCCTGTTGCCTTCGCCGTCAACGAACCGCTGCTCTTTGGCGCGCCGATGATCCTTAACCCCTACATGCTCATCCCCTTTGTTGCCGCCGGCTGCGTCAACGTGAGTGTTGCCAAGTTCTTTATCGACAATGTGGGTATGAACGGCTTCTCCTTCGTGGTGCCTTGGGCTACCCCTGCCCCCATCGGCATCTTCATCACCACGAACTTCCAGCTTATCGCCCTGGTATTTGTCGCGATCATCATCTTGCTGGACGCCATCATCTACCTGCCGTTCTTGAAGGCATACGATAAGCTGCTTTGCGACCAGGAGGCCGAGCGCGCCGCCGAGCTGGGTCTCGAGTCCGATGGTGCTGCCACCATCGCCGCCAGCACCTCTGCGCCCGCTGTCGAGCAGGCCACCGCTGCCGTCGAGCCGACCGCCGCTGCCGCTGACAGCAAGCCTGTCGCCGATCAGCCCGAGCCCGCTGCCGATGCATCCGCTAAGAAGGATGTCGACGGTCTGAAGGTCCTCGTCCTGTGCGCCGGCGCCGGCACCTCTGCCATGCTTGCCAACGCCATCAAGGAAGGTGCCGCGCAGACCGGAGAGAACATCGCTTCCTCCGCAGGCGCCTATGGCCAGCACACTGCCATCATGGATCAGTACGACGTTATCGTGCTTGCCCCGCAGGTCCGTAGCTACTACAACGACATGAAGGCCGACACCGATCGCCTGGGCATTAAGCTGCTCGCCCCGCGCGGTAAGGAATATATCGACCTTACTCGCGACCCCGCTGGCGCCATCAAGTGGCTCCGCGAGAACCTCGACTAGGTTCCTCCCTCTGTTGGTGCCCGGATCCCCAGTTCGGGCACCTCTCCCTATTCGAATCCCACAGAAAGGATGACTCATGACCAACCCCATGCAGTTCCCCGACGGCTTTGTGTTTGGCGGCGCCACCGCCGCTTACCAGGTTGAGGGCGAGACCCGCACGCACGGCAAGGGCAAAGTGCCCTGGGACGATTTCCTGGCAGCTCAGGGTCGCTTCTCCCCCGATCCCGCAAGCGATTTCTACAACAAGTACCCGGTCGATATCGACCTGTGCCAGCGCTTCGGCATCAACGGCATTCGCGTCTCCATCGCTTGGAGCCGCATCTTCCCCAACGGCACTGGCGAGATCAACCACGAGGGTGTCGCCTTCTATCATGAGCTTTTCGCCACCTGCAACAAAGCCGGCGTTATCCCCTATGTCACGCTCGATCACTTTGATACGCCCGAGGCCTTTTACCAGAACGGCGGCGAGGGCTTCCTGACGCGCACGACGATCGACGCCTTTGCCGAGTACGCCAAGTTCTGCTTTGCCGAGTTCACCGAGGTCAAGCACTGGTTCACGTTTAACGAGATTCCCGCAACCGCCGAGGGCAGCTTTATCGTCGGCAACTGGCCGCACGGCGAGAAGTATCGCCTGGACAAGGCCTTCCAGCTCATGCACAACATGATGGTGGCCCACGCCAAGGCCGTCGTCGCCTTCCATGAGGGCGGCTTTGAGGGTGAGATCGGCATTGTCCAGAACCTGGAGCCCAAGTATCCCCTCGATCCCAACAACGCCGCCGACTGCGAGGCAGCTCGCATGGCCGACGTCATCAACAACCGCTGGGTACTCGACGCCACCTTCCGCGGCCACTATGCAGCCGACACCATGGAGGCTGCGACCAAGCTGGCCCATATCGCCGGCGGCGAGCTCGACGTCCGCGACGAGGACATCGCCGCGCTGACCGCCGCGCTCCCCTACAACGATTGCCTGGGCGTCAACACCTACAAGTGCCAGTTCCTGCGTGCCGCCGAGGGCGAAAACGACATCAACCACAATGGCACCGGCGACAAGGGCTCCTCGCGCTGGTTCCTCAAGGGCGTGGGCGAGTCATGCGTGCGCGAAGGCGTACCCACCACCGATTGGGACTGGATTATCTATCCCGAGGGTCTCTACGACCTGCTGCTCCGCATTAAGAACGATTACCCCAACTACAAGAAGATCTACATCACCGAGAACGGCATGGGCTATAAGGACGACTTTGAGGACGGCTTTATCGACGACGCCCCTCGCATCGACTACATGCGTCAGCATCTCGCATGGATTCTCAAGGCAATCGACGGCGGCGTGAACGTCGACGGTTACTTCGTGTGGTCGCTGCAGGACCAGTTCTCCTGGACCAACGGCTATAACAAGCGCTATGGCCTGTTCTACATCGACTTTGAGACCCAGAAGCGCTATCCCAAGGCGAGCGCGTACTGGTACAAGAACGTTGCGGAGACCGGCCTGCTCATGGCCTAGTTTCCGCCGCATAACCCCTGTCGGCCGCATGCGAATCCCTCCACGGATTCGCATGCGGCCTTTTTGTTTTGGTGAGCCCGTGCGGTCCGTTTATCTCGATTTGTAACATCTAGCAGGGATTTTCAATCCTAACTGTTATAGATTTAGACGAACGAGCAACCAGGGCTAAAAGATCTCAATCTGTAACACGTAGCCCACTTTCGACCGTCTAACTGTTACAGATCGAGACAAACGTTCGAACCAATCCAAACAATCTCAATCTGTAACGTTTGGCCGAGTTTTTCGGTCCCAACCGTTACTGATTGAGACAATTGGATAGCCAAATCCGCGCTTTCCAAGCAGCTGTGAAGCGCGCCTCTTTCCTTGTTTTCAGTATCACGAACATACTTTCGGTATCATTTCATGTTATTATGATACCGAAAGTATGTTCGTGATACTGAAAGGAGCCATATGCGCCGGTTTAATTACGCCACAGTCCCAGCGGAACTCGAAGCAACTCCAATCACCAACCTCCTCCTCTCGATACGCGAGCATAAAGGCCGACAGCTTGTTCTGAGTCAAGTCAAACCCGAGCTTCTATCGTCCCTTATGGAGGAAGCTAAGATCCAAAGCACCCAATCCTCCAACGGACTTGAAGGAATTGTTACCACCCAAAAAAGACTCAAAGCAATCATGGCGTATTCCGCCAAGCCAAGCTCCCGCGCAGAGGAAGAAATCGCTGGATACCGAGATGCGCTGTCGCTTATTCACGAGCAGCACGATTTCATTCCCGTAACGCCATCGGTCATTTTGCAGTTGCATCGTGACCTCATGGCGCACACGGCAATCTCGTATGGGGGCCATTGGAAAGATAGCGATAACGAAATCATCTCCATCGACGATCAAGGCAATCGATTTGTGCGCTTTAGGCCGCCTTCGGCCCTAGCAACCCCCGGACTTATCGAAGAAGCCTGTCGGTCCCTCAACGACGCCTTATCTCGTCAAGTTTGCGACCCCCTCCTTATATCATTCCGCTTCATCTTCGATTTTGTCAGCATTCATCCCTTCAACGATGGCAATGGCAGGATGAGCCGGCTCCTTACAACGCTGC
>CAJMSO010000202.1 GCA_905216075.1 uncultured bacterium
CGAGCCGCGTGTGCCCAGCGCTGTGCGAGGCCGCGTGCAACCTGGGCTCGGTCGACGGCCAGCCCACGACGATTCACGACAACGAGCGTGCGATCAGCGACCATGAATGGGCAAACGGCGGCCCGCGCCGCTTTGAGCCGGCAGGGGAGGATGCGCCCACGGTCGTCGTGGTTGGTTCTGGACCGGCTGGTCTGGTGGCTGCATGGGAGCTTGCGCGTCGCGGCGCCCGCGTGACGGTGTTTGAGCGCGACGACCGCCCGGGCGGTCTGCTCATGTACGGCATTCCCAACATGAAGCTCGAGAAGTCCGTGGTCGAGCGTCGCGTGGCGCTCATGCGCGAGCTGGGCATTGTGTTCGAGCTGGGTGCTGACGTTGCGAACCCTGCGGTGGCGGCCAAGCTCAATGACTTTGACGCCGTCGTGGTGGCTGCTGGTGCCCGCGCCCCGCGTGGGCTTTCGGCTGCGAACATCGATGCGCCCGGCGTGGTGTATGCCGTGGACTATCTGACGGCTTCGACCGTCTCGGTGCTCGATGGCGACGAGCCCGCGGTGAACGCGCGCGGCCTGGACGTTGTGGTCATTGGCGGCGGCGATACCGGTAACGACTGCGTGGGCACCGCGGTACGTCAGGGTGCGCGTAGCGTGCGCCAGTTTGAGTTCTTGCCGGCGGCGCCTGATGCGCGCGCGGTGAGCAACCCCTGGCCGCAGTGGCCCAACGTGAAGAAGACCGATTACGGCCAGCAGGAGGCCATCGCTGCCATGGGCGGCGAGATGCGCGCTTGGGGCGTGGATACGCTCGAGGTGCTGCTGGATAAGAAGGGCGCTGCCGCGGGCCTGCGCGTGGTCGATCTGGACTGGTCGGCGGGAAAGCCCGAGCGCATCGCGGGCTCCGAGCACGAGGTGCCGGCCCAGCTGGTGCTCATCGCCTGCGGCTTCACGGGCCCGGAGCACAGTGTGTTCGACGCCGTTGGCGTGCCCGTTGCCACCGCTGGTCGTCCGCTGCCTGTGATGGCCGCCGAGGGCTCGCATCTTGCGGCGCGTGGCGAGGGCGTCGCCGCGGATGCCGCGCCGGTGTATGTTGCCGGTGACGCTCGCAACGGCAGCTCGCTCGTGGTGAGCGCCATGGCCGACGCCCTGGCCTGCGCTGCCGAAGTCGCCGAGGCGCTGGAGCTGTAAGGCGGCTGTCCACAGCTGAATCGTCAAGGGCTGTCCCCAACGGCCGGCCCAAAAGGAACGTCCCCAAGTGCCGGCAGCTGGGGACGTTCCTTATGTGCCGGCATTCGGGGACACTCCTTGCGGGTTTGCGACCGATTTGTTCGTTTGTCGACGCGCGAGTGTCCATTCGGCGTCTTCTTGAGCTGTGATGCTCTGCTGTTTCTGTGGTGGCCGGGGGCGCTTGGCTCAAAAGGGCGGGTTGGCCGTCTATGTTTATCTGCGGTTTTGTTGCGGTGCGCATTTTCGGTCAAGCATCCCGTCAAGTGTTTGGTCAGCAGTTGGTTTGCAGCCGGAGGCCTATTTTGTCCGTGCTGACAGTGGCTGCCCACCCTCCCCGTAAGCTCAAATTGAGGTTCATCAGTTTGAGGAGGATGCCGTGACTGACCACGTTTTAGACCGAGCGCAGCTAGCCGAAGCCGTCGGCAACGATATTGCCGACATGGCCCATTTTTGGATGCTGCGGAAGTTCCAGTTTTTGGAGCCGGCGCGCGAACAGTTCGAGATCATTGTCGACCCGTGGCTCAGCTATTGCACTGAGCCTTCGCAAAACGAAATCATGGCCTACAACATGGCATTTACCGATTGGCTGCTCTTCGAGCGCCCTTATCGCCATGGCAAGACGCTGCTTGAGCTGTATGTAGACGAGCCGCCGGCATCGCTTTTGCCTGCTTCGCTTAAACGGCTTGGGCAGGTGCGCGACACACAGTATTTCTCGCGCTTTGGCATTTTGGACAAGGATCCCGCGACTGGCATGGTCGTGCTGAAGGATACGCGCATCGACCGTCGCTTTGACGTCTACGACCCACATATCGTTCAAAAGGAGCACTGGAACGATGGCGCGATCGCGGTGCGGCTCGCGTGCGTCGACGATGTCTGGCTGACGGCGGGGCAGCTCTACCTGTATGACATCGCGCGCCTGAGCGACACGGCGGTCGACGGGCCGGGTGCGGTGCATCCGGAGGACCTGCAGGATGGCTTTGACACCTCGTGCATCAGCTTCTTTTTGCGCCTGGTCCGCGACATCATGGGCGCCCAGGGGCGCTACGTAAAGTCCCTCAACATCTACGAGCAGGAGTGGGAGTAAGGGATGGGCTGTCGCAGCGCCGCCGCGTGTCTATTTGTCTCGATCTGTAACGTTTAGGGACAAAAAACCGGTCTACCTGTTACAGATCGAGACGAACGCTTGGGTGCCGCTGGTTTGTATAAATCTGTAACGTTTGGGGGCCTGGAGAACGTCTAACTGTTACAGACCGAGACGTTTGGTACCTGGTTGGGGGAATGTCTCAATCTGTAACATCTACAGGCCCAAATTCGACCTACCTGTTACAGATTGAGACAAAGGTTGGCGGCTGCCGAAAGATCTTGTTCTGTAACAACTAGAGGCTCAAAGACTGTCTTCCTGTTACAGATCAAGACATTTGTCAGCGGAGGCAACGGTGATGATGGTCCATTTGTCTGACGTGGTGGTGATGAAAGTGCCTAATACCGTTCTCAAACACAAACATGCGACTCGCAACACGTTGGCGCGGAATAGGATGCTCGCGCGGCTCACGGAGATGGCCAAGCAAGGTGCGCTGCTCGCAACGCATGACAATACCGAGCTCATGTGGCTGCGACGCCATGTTGGAACCGACGATATCGCGGAGCCCGAGTCGTACCTGTTCTGTTTTCAGCATGATTGGGATGCATTGACGCCGGCGGAGCGAGCGCTGAGGACTATCAAAGGGCTTGCGGAATTTCATCCCGATTGGGCGTTTTGGGGCTATGACGCGGCGCTTTTGTGGGGTTTGGAGGTGCCGAATGATCTGCTCGGGCCGCGTTATCTTGTTAAGACGGGTTGTTCGGTGACGTTGAGCAACGGGTGCAGGTTGTTGCGTCCGCAGATGGCGGGCGTGCTCGAGCGTGTCGATGGCGTGCGGGTGACGTCGTTTTGGCGCACGGTGGATGATTGCTTGCTGCGTGCGCCTTTCTCCTACGGGTTGGCGATTGCCGATTCTGCACTGCGGGCGAAAGGCGTATCACGCGGGGATTTGTGCGAGCACCTCCGCGCCGATTGCGAGGGCAGGCGAGGGTATCGCAGGGCACAGGTGATTGCGTCGCATGCGGACGGGCTGTCCGAAAACGGCGGCGAGTCTCGCTTTCGGGCGTTCTTTATTGCATACGGTTTTCCGGTGCCAGAGTTGCAGGTGGAGTTTCGTGATCCGCTCGATTCGAATCAGGTATTTCGAGTCGACTATTTCTGGAGGCTCGAGGACGGAACGTGCGTGATTGGCGAGCTCGATGGAAAGGGAAAGTATACCCTGCAGGATGGTGGGGATCGGGAGTCGGTCGACCCATTCGTGGCAGAACGTCAGCGGGAATCTCATTTGACAATGCTCGGGCATAAGGTGCTTCGGTTTACGTTTAACGAACTCAAAGACCCGGGGAAGCTGGTCGAGAAAATGAGGCTGGCGGGTATTCCGCGGCGGGCGGATCTGGCTGAACAATGGAGACGGCAGTGGTATGGGCGCTGAAGCGGACTGTCTCAATCTGTAACAATAAGGGGCCGTTTGGCCTCGTAGCTGTTACAGATTGAGACAGAAGGTTGGCTGCCGCTAAAAGATCTCAATCTGTAACATCTAACGGCCAAAAATCGGTCTAACTGTTACAGATTGAGACAAAGGCTGGAGGCACGACCGAAAATCTCGATCTGTAACATTTGGAAGGTTAAAGACGGTCTACCTGTTACAGATCGAGACATTTTGCTGGTGTCGCCGCGCTGGGTCTGCAACGCGTTTCGCTTCCCAGATCCCTCTCTTCCTTCCGTTGACCGATATGCTCGACTTTAGGTCGCTGCATTAGGTGATAA
>CAJMSO010000203.1 GCA_905216075.1 uncultured bacterium
GAAACCGGCCTTCACGGCGTCATCGGAGCCGGCGGCGAGCAGCGCAGGCGTGCCCTTCTCGGTCACGCTGGCAACGACGCAGGCGACAGGGCCGGCAACCTTCTGGTGCACGGTATCCCAGACGTTGCGAAGGTCAGCAGCCTCAAGGCCCTGGAGCTCAGCAACGACGAGCTTGTATCCGCCGAGCTCGACGGCACCCTCGATGGCGCTGGAAATGGCGTCGGAGGAGCCACCGGTCAGAGCCTTTTTGAGCTTGTTGGAAGTCTCGCGCAGCTCGGCCTGCAGGTTCTCCACGCGGGCGGGAACCTCGTCGACGCGGCACTTGAGCGCGGCGGCGGCAGCGTCGACGAGCGCCAGGCGGTCGGCCATATAGTCGAGGGCACCCTTAGAGGTCACGGCCTCGATACGGCGGACATTCGAGCCCGTAGAGGACTCGGAAATGATCTTGAACAGGCCAATCTCGGCGGTATTGGCGGCATGGGTGCCACCACAGAGCTCGCGGGAGAACGGCTGGTCCTCGGCGCCCACGGAGACGACGCGGACGACGTCGCCGTACTTCTCGCCGAACAGGGCGACGGCGCCGGCGGCCTTTGCCTCATCGATGCCCATAACGCGAGTAACGACCGGCTTGGAAGCAAAGATCTGCTGATTGACCAGGTCCTCGACAGCCTTGAGCTGCTCGGAGGACAGAGCCTCAAAGTGCGTGAAGTCAAAGCGCAGGTGTTCGGGCGTCACCAGCGAGCCGGCCTGGGAGACATGCTCGCCCAGGACCTGCTTAAGCGCGGCGTCGAGCAGGTGCGTGGCGGTGTGGTTGCGGCGCAGGAAGCCACGACGCTCGGCGTCGAGCGCGGCGGTCACGGTAGCACCGACAGTCAGCGTGCCCTCGGCAACGTGGGCGACGTGGGCATACAGGCCGTTGTGGTTCTTGGTATCGGAAACGGTCAGCGAAACGCCCTCGGCGGAAAGCTCGCCGGCGTCACCCTGCTGGCCACCCATCTCGGCATAGAACGGGGTGCGGTCGAGCAAAACCTCGACGTCCTCGCCCGCGGCAGCTGTCTCGACGGACTCGCCGTTGCGCACGATGGCGACAACCTTGGCACCCTCGATCACATCGTTGTCATAGCCGTCGAACTCGGTCGCAGCGACCTTGTCGGAAAGCTCGACCCACACGTCGTTGAAGCTGCCCCAGGCATCGCCCTTGGCATTGGCGCGAGCGCGGGTCTTCTGGTCCTCCATGCAGGCGGTGAAGCCGTCCATGTCGACGTCGTGACCGGCGGTGCCGGCAATCTCGACGGTCAGGTCGATGGGGAAACCAAAGGTGTCGTGCAGCTTAAAGGCAACATCGCCCGGAAGCACGGCGCACTCGGCAAGCGCTGCCAGGGCCTCGTCCAGGTAGACGCGGCCGTTGTCGTGGAGAAGCGCTCCTCCTCGGAGGCGACAATGCCCTTGACGAGCGCGACGTTCTTGAGCAGCTCCGGATAGGCCTCGCCCATCTGAGCGTTGACCTCGTCGATAAACTTGGTCAGGAAGGCGCCCTCGATGCCCAGCAGGCGACCGTGGAACACCGCACGGCGGAGCAGACGGCGAAGGACGTACTCGCGGCCCTCGTTACCGGGCAGGATGCCGTCCGAGATCATAAAGTCGACGGCACGGGAGTGATCGGCGATGATACGCAGCGAGCGGCTGGCACCGGAGTAATCGTCGGCGTCATAGGTTTTGCCGCTGATCTTCTCCCCCAGCTTGATGAGATGCTGCATCAGATCGCCGTCGTAATTGGCGGTCTTGTGCTGCATGATGGCGGCCATGCGCTCCAGGCCCATGCCCGTATCAAGGTTGCGGTGCGGCAGCTCCGGCATGGAGCCGTCCTCCTGGCGGTCGTACTGGGTAAACACGAGGTTCCAGAACTCAAGGAAGCGGTCGCAGTCGCAACCGGGCTTGCAGTCGGGACTACCGCAGCCAACCTCCTCGCCCATGTCAAAGTAGATCTCGGAGCACGGACCGCAGGGGCCGGTGGGGCCAGCGGCCCAGAAGTTGTCGTCCTCGCCTAGACGCGAGATGTGATCCTCGGCAACGCCCAGGGAACGCCACACGTCATGGGTCTCGTCGTCCTCGGTAAAGACGGTGAAGTACAGGCGGTCGAGCGGCAGCTTGAACTCCTTGGTGATGAGCTCAAAGGCCCAAGCGCAGGCCTGCTGCTTGGAGACGCCGCCAAAGGAGAAGTCGCCGAGCATCTCAAAGAAGGACAGGTGACGGCCGTCCTCGCCGATGCAGTCGATGTCGTTGGTACGGACGCACTTCTGGCAGGAGATCGCGCCGATCTCCTTCATGGTCTTCTTGCCCTGGTAATACTCCTTAAACTGGTTCATGCCGGCGTTGGCAAGCAGCAGCGAAGGATCGTCGGGGACGAGGGACGAAGAAGGATAGAGCTTAAGACCGCGCTCCTCAAAGAAGTTGAGGAACTTAGAGCGGATCTCGGCCGTAGTCATTGACGGGTAGTCAGCACTCATAGAGGGAATCTCCTCGGTTTAACATCGAAACAGTTCAAACGTAACGATATTACCATCCCACCACGCAAGTGCAAAAAAGAGGGCCGCCAAACAACGACCCTCCAGCGAATTTGCACGTTATTGCCTATGTACTTTAACTTGAAATGACTTACTGTTCATCATCATTGTCCATGGAACCGTCGATGCCGGTTTTGGTGTCGTCCGAGTTGGAGTCATCGTCCTTGGCGAAGGGATTCTTGAAAAAACCCGTCGCATCGGGCTGCAGGCCTGAAAGCTTGATCCAGGGATTATCGAGCTCGGGCTTGGGCATGGCCTTGCCCTCGGGCGCAGTCTCGTTGCCGATGAGCTCGGACTCGTAAATGAATGTATCGTCTCCAAGCGCGTCATAAGCGGCGACCGGGTTGCCCTCGGTATCGCGATACGGCGTGCCCTTAAACACGGCACCGTCGTATGCCACGAGCTGACGGCCTGTCTCGTTCTCGAAGTAGTACACGAAGATACCCTTCAGAGCCGCGCACAGCGGAATGGCGACCACCATGCCGATGGCGCCCATAAGCGCCGAACCGATAACGAGCGCCGTCAGGCTCATGACGGGATGTACCTGGACCGAGCTCTGCATGACCTTAGGCGAAATGACGTTGTCGGTGACGTTTTGAGCCACCATGGTCACGACAAGCGTCCACAATGCCAGCATAGGGCTGAACATAAAGCCGAGCACCGTGGCGATCGCCGCGCTCACCCAGGGACCGACAACCGGGACCAAGTGCATAATGCCGGTAAAGATGGCCATGAGCGCTGCGTATGGATGGCCAATGAGCGTAAAGCCGATAAAAGCGAGGATGCCCCCGCAGATGGACGTCACGACCATGCCACGCATATAACCGCCGACCGAGCGTGAAAGGATGGCGACCATAAAGCGGTACGAGGTCTCCTTTTCCTGACCAATGATGGTGCAGACCTCATGGTGCATACGGGGATAGTCGCAGGCCAACCAATAGGCAAGCACCAATCCAAGGAAGATTACGAACAGCTGCGAGGCCGTATTGGTAATAAGCGGGAATACACCGCGACCGAGCTCAGCGGCAATCTGAGAAACATACTTAGATGCCACGGTAACGAGCGAAGAAAGATTGTCGTCCAGATACTCCTTGAGCGGCGTGTTATTGAGCGTCTTGGCGTGCGAGATCAACTCATTGAGATCGCCGCCCGCAACGCGAAGCTGCTCTGGCAGACGGCTCAGGACTTCCATGATCTGACCGAGCAAAATAGGCGACAAGATGCAGACAACACCAACGAGCACGGCAACAACCACGATCAGCGCGATGAGCGAACCAATGCCACGGTTGACGCCGTGATGCTCGAGCCAGTTAGTGATCGGCGACATCACAAAGGCGATGATGGAGCCGACAGCGAGAAACTCGATAACCGGTGCCAGGATGCCCATAAGGTTAAAGATGACGGCGGCGATGACAATGCAGCCGACGACGCCCCAAATGCGCAGCGTCAGGATACGGGTATCGCGCAGCGTGCGGTCGGTTTGTTGGGGGTGCTCAC
>CAJMSO010000204.1 GCA_905216075.1 uncultured bacterium
TGGCAGCCGTTGGTGGCGTAATCGCAGGCGCCCTCACGGGGCTTCCCCTCGTAGGTGACTTCATCAGCGGCGTGGCCTTTGTCTTTATGCTCGGTTACATCATCCAAATCATCTGGCGCAACGCCCGCGTCAAGCCGCAGCAGCCGGCTAACACGCCAGGACTCCCCACCGCTTAGCCGCCAACCACCACAAAGGGACCAGGCACCTTTGTGGTGGTGCAGACCAGCTCAGTCCCTATGCACAAAAAGGGCGCCGACCATTACGGTCGACGCCCTTTCTTGTTAGACGCTATAAAGTCCAGCGCTTATTTGTTGACCTGGCCGGCGCGGACGGCGGCCTTCTTGCGGTCGGTGGCGTTGAGCAGGCGCTTGCGCAGGCGGATGTTCTTGGGGGTAATCTCAACCAGCTCGTCGTCGGCGATGTACTCCAGCGCCTCCTCCAGCGAGAAGGTGCGGGGCGGCACCAGCTGAACGGAGATATCGGAGGTCGAGGAACGCTGGTTGCCCAGGTTCTTGGTACGGGCGATGTTGACGACCATGTCGCCAGCCTTGCTGCGCTCGCCCACGATCATGCCCTCGTAGCACTCGGTGCCCGGCTCAACAAAAAGCTGGCCGCGCTCCTGCAGCGTACCCAGAGCATAGGCAACGGCCTTCTCGGTGGTCATGGAGATCATTGCGCCGTTCTGACGGTTGCCGATCTCGCCGGCGTAGGGACCGTACTCCAGGAAGGTGTGGTAGAACACGCCCTCGCCGTGGGTGACGTTCATGATGCGGTTCTTAAGGCCCATGATGCCGCGGGTCGGGATCTTAAACTCGAGGTGCGTCACGATACCCGAGGTATCCATGCTCGTCATGATGCCACCGGAGGTACCGAAGACCTCAACGACCTTGCCCGAGTACTCGTCCGGGCACTCAACGACGGCCTGCTCGACAGGCTCCATCTTGTTGCCGTTCTCGTCCTTCTTAAACAGAACGCGGGGACGGCCGACCTGGAAC
Source organism: uncultured bacterium (assembly GCA_905216075.1). GTDB lineage: Bacteria > Actinomycetota > Coriobacteriia > Coriobacteriales > Coriobacteriaceae > Collinsella. The sequence goes on from CAJMSO010000204.1 coordinate 996, forward strand.
TCAAAGCCCTCGCGGCGCATGGACTCCATCAGGACGGACAGGTGCAGAATGCCGCGACCCGAGACCTCGACGCCGCTCTTGTCCTCGAGCTCCTCGATCTTCATGGTCACGTTGTTCTCGGCCTCGTTGAACAGGCGCTCCTTGAGCTGACGGGCACCCACGATGTCGCCGTCGCGACCGACGAGCGGGGAGGTCGAAGCCTCAAAGACGATGGACAGGGTCGGCGGGTCAATCTCGATGGGCTCGAGCTCGACGGGGTTCTCGGGATCGGTGTAGACATCGCCGATATCGGTGCGGTCAATACCCACGACAGCGGCGATGTCGCCGGCGCCGACTTCCTGGCACTCGGTGCGGCCCAGGTAGTCGAAGGTAAAGAGCTGCTTGACGGTAGAGGTGGCGCTGGAGCCGTCGTTCTTGACAACCAGGATCTGGTCGCCCTGGTGGATGGTACCGGAGTACACGCGACCGATGCCGATACGGCCAACGAAGTTGGAGTGGTCGATGGTCACGCACTGCATGGCCAGCGGGGCGTTCTCGTCAACCTCGGGCGCGGGCATGTCGTCGATGATCATATCGAGCAGCGGATACATGTCCATGTTGCCGTCGTTGGGGTCAAGACGGGCAAAGCCATTCATGGCGCTGGCGTAGACCACGTGCTCCATGGCGAACTCAAGCTGGTCGTCGGTGGCGCCCAGGTCGGCCATCAGGTCCAGGCAGTCGTTGTAGGCCTTCTCGGGGTTGGCGCCCGGACGATCGATCTTGTTGATGACGATCATGATCTTGAGGCCGGTGTCGATAGCGTGACGCAGCACGAAGCGGGTCTGGGGCATGGGGCCCTCAAAAGCATCGACCAGCAGCAGGGCGCCGTCGGCCATACGCAGCACGCGCTCGACCTCGCCGCCAAAGTCGGCGTGGCCCGGGGTGTCGATGACGTTGATCTTAACGTCCTTGTACTCGATAGAGATGTTCTTGGCGAGAATCGTAATGCCGCGCTCGCGCTCCTGGTCGTTGGAATCCAGAACGCGGTCCTCGACCTGCTGGTTGGCACGGAAGGCGTCCGTGGCACGCAGGAGCTTGTCGACCATCGTCGTCTTGCCGTGGTCGACGTGAGCGATGATGGCGATGTTCCTCAGATTGTCTACGCGCATGTAGTTCCCCTATCTTCTATCTATATACAACCGGCACGCGTATGCGACCCACCCAGCAATGCAACGCTCGGCGGGAATATTGAGCCTTTTACCGAAAACTCGTTTATTTTAGCGATTTTAGATGAGAGGGGTTTCCTCACCTGCAGGTTCAGGGTCGCTCCACATAAAACCATCGCCGGCGCCCATGCCCTCATACAGCACATATGCCGAAAAACCACTCTCGAGCGTGGTTTCGAAGAAGCTCACGAGCAGGGCGTCGTGATAGCCGCCGTCAATTTCGACACAACCGGTGTAGCCGATGGCATAGCGGGCGATACGGCCCAGGCCCTCGTCCTTAAGACCCATCTTGTGCTCGGAAATAAAGTTGGTGGCCGCCTCCAGGCACGCCTCTTCGCCGTCCTCGTCGAGCGCCGCCAGATATCGGTTGGAAGCAGCGTCCTCAATCGCCACAACTACGCCCGGATTCTCGCCGGCGGCAAGGTCGTCCAAGAACGCACCAATCAGGTCGCACACCATGGCGTCGAGCTCGGCGGAGACGTTACCGGCGTCCTGCATATCCTGTGCCATCTTTAGACCTTCCCATCGAGTCTGGCGTCATTACAGTTCTTGTGCCTCGGCGGCGATCTTGGCGGCAGCGTCGCGGGCGCGCATCATGTCCGCTGCGCGCTTGTCGAGCACCTTGATCTGACTGGTCAGCATTACCGCATCGACCACACCCCAGATCACGAGGCCCGTAGAGACCGAAAACCCAAGCGCACCAACTGTACCACGAAGGCGCGAGCAGATTGCCGCGACAAGGGCGGAGATGACAACCATCTTGATAAACGAGCCGCGGCGTTCGCGAAGCGTGCGGGCCTGCGTCACATAGGCAATGCGAGCCGCCTCAGAAGCCTCCGAGCGCATCTGGGCCTCGCGGGCGATCGCAGCCGCCTCAGCCGACATACCGCCGGCCATCAGCGAACGCTCCGCATCCTGGCCGCCCCGCATTTAGAAGTCATCGGGGGAGAGCGTATGGACGAACTCGTCGAACTTCTCGAACTCCTGCTCGTCGTCGACTTCCTCGGCGTGGGTAGAAACAGTGCCCAGGCGATTCATGATGTCGTCCTCCACAAACATGGGGGCATTGCTGCGCACGGCAAGGGCGATGGCATCACTGGGACGGGCGTCGATCTTACGCTCCTCGCCATCGGCCAGTACGACGATCGTCGCATAGAACACCGGCGGCTCGGCGCGAACGATCTCGATGCGCTCGAGCTTGGCGCCCAGGGCGCCAACAGTATCGAGCAACAGGTCATGGGTAATCGGGCGATCGGCGCGTCCGCTGTCGATGCCGCGGCTGATTGCCGCAGCCTCAAACGAGCCAGTCTGGATGGAGAGGGAGCGCAGCGGCGCGGGGGAATCCGACTTGCTGCAGCGTTCGCGAAGCACGATAAGCGATGGCACGGGACCGGCGGCCATGACGATGGTCTCTATGTCGACACGAACCATGGAACACCTCCGGTACGTAGCGGTTAACACGCGGCGGCACCGCCGCATTGAATAGCTATACTACCCAATCTTTCGCACAGCACACAAAACCAAAATGAGATTTATCGCAGACAAGAAAAAAGCCCCGAGGCAACGCCCCAGGGCTCTTCACAGTTTTGATGGTGGACCTGACAAGATTCGAACTTGTGACCTCCCGGTTATCAGCCGGACGCTCTAACCAACTGAGCTACAGGTCCATCATGGTGGAGGTTAGGGGGATCGAACCCCTGACCTCAGGCTTGCAAAGCCCGCGCTCTCCCAGCTGAGCTAAACCCCCACGGAGACAGTAATAAACACCCCAGCGGCGACTCGGCTCTCGCTGGGGTGTTTATTGCGAAAGAAAGTGGTGGACCTGACAAGATTCGAACTTGTGACCTCCCGGT
>CAJMSO010000205.1 GCA_905216075.1 uncultured bacterium
CTGCCGCAATGCCGAACAGCAGCTGGGCGTCGTGAGCCTTACGCTCCACTCCAAGCAGCCAAAGCGCTCGGTTATCAGCTTTGACAATTGCTATGTCGAGGTCAACGAGTATCCGCGCGCCGATCACGCGACGATCGTGTGGACCGCGGACGGTCATCGCGAGGAGGTCGCCGCGGGCACCGAGGCTTATGCCCTGTGCTACGAGATGGCTGACCTCGAGCAGGCCGTCGCCGGCGACGATTCCAAGCGTGAGCTTCTGGATTATGCTTCTGATGTGATGGAGCTCATGACCAAGCTCCGCGCCGATTGGGGAGTCGTCTACCCCGAGGAGGAGTAAGTGATGCTTGCGGAAGATAGGCTCAATACAATCGTGTCGATGGTGCAGCAGGCTGGCTCGGTAACGGTGCCCGAGCTTGCCGATGCCCTGGGCGTGACGGCCTCTACCATTCGACGCGACCTACAGACGCTCGACCGAGCGCACCGCATCGCCAAGGTGCACGGTGGCGCGACAAGTCTTGAGCGCGCGCATGTGACGCGCGACCTAACGATCAGTGAGCGCAGTGATCTCCATAACGACGACAAGGAGCGTATCTGCGCCCGCGCCGCGGCGCTCGTGGAGCCCGAGAGCTTTGTGTACATCGATTCGGGTTCGACAACGCTCAGACTCATCGAGCATCTTCCGCATCTCGAATCGGTCACCTATGTGACTGATTCCGTGCTCCATGCTCAGCATCTCGCTGTGCGCGGCATGCGCACCGTGGTGCTGGGCGGCGAGCTTAAACCCGAGACCGAGGCGCTCGTTGGCCCCGATGCTCTGGCAACCCTAGACCGCTACAACTTTAACTGCGGCTTTTGGGGTTCTAACGGCATTGCCGCCGAGCAGGGCTTTACGACGCCCGATATCGAGGAAGCGCAGGTCAAGCGTATCTCGATGCGCCATACAGCCAAACGCTTCGTAATCTCGGACGCCAGTAAGTTTGGCATGGTGGCTCCCGTAAAATTCGCGGACTTCCGCGACGCAACGGTTATCACCGCGGGCGAGGTGCCCGCCAAGTACCAGACGATGGAAAACGTCATCACGGTTTAGCAACGGGGCGAAGTAAGGCCAAAACCACCACAAAGGTGCCTGTCCCCATTGTGGTGGTTCCGATGGCCCCGTCGGGCATGATTTCCCAGTACCCCTGTTTCCATACGACGTGATCATGCCCGCCGGGGCCATCGTATAGATATCGCTTAAAAGCGCCGTCACTTCGGCGCTATCAATCACTCAAACACAAGGTAATACGCAGGTTGTGACCCTCAGAAGGGGAGGGCTGGGCCTGCTTGTGCAAAAGGAGGAAACATGTCAGCTGCAAACGAGAAGGTTGGGGGCGGCGCTTACGATGTCGTTGCCATCACGGCATGTCCAACGGGCATTGCTCACACATTTATGGCGGCCAAAGGGTTGGAAGACCAGGCAGCCAAGATGGGCGTGAGCATTAAGGTCGAGACTCAGGGTTCGGGCGGCGCTAAAAATGTACTGACCGCGGCAGACATCGCTGGTGCCAAGGGTGTCATCATTGCGGCGGATAAAAATGTCGAGCTCGATCGCTTCGATGGCAAGTCGGTTTACTCCTGTGCGGTGACGCGTGGCATTAATGACGCCGAGGAACTTATCAATATTGCGCTTGCGGGCAATGCGCCTATTCATCATGTGTCCGGCGGCGCCGCGGTACAGGCGGCTGCCGAGGGCGAATCCGAGGGTTTGGGCCGCAGGGTCTATAAGGACCTGATGAACGGCGTTTCGCACATGCTCCCCTTTGTTGTTGGCGGCGGCATCCTCATGGCGCTTTCGTTCTTGCTGGACCAGGCGGGGCTGGGCACGAGCGCATACGGCCACAGCACTCCGGTCGCGGCCTTCTTTAACCTTGCGGGCAACCAGGCGTTCAACTTTATGCTCCCCATCCTTGCGGGCTATATTGCCATGTCCATTGCTGACCGTCCGGGCTTGGCCGCGGGCTTTGTGGGTGGCTGGATTGCAAAGCAGGGCTTTACGTTGGGCTATCTCACCACGGCAATGGATGCCGATGCCCAGGCTCAGCTTGTCTCTGCTGGCTTTTTGGGCGCGCTGCTGGTCGGTTTTGCCGCCGGCATTATCGTCAATGCGCTCAAGAAGGCTGCAAGCGTGCTACCCGAGTCGCTCGACGGTATCAAGCCCATGCTCATCTACCCCGTGCTGGGCATTCTCTTTACGAGTCTCTTTATGATGGCCGTTAACCCGATTATGGGCGTTATCAACACCGCCATTAGCGGCGCGCTCAACGGTCTTTCGGGCACGAGCATCGTTCTTTTGGGCATTATCTGCGCCGGCATGCAGGCGACCGACATGGGTGGTCCCATCAACAAGGCCGCATATGTCTTTGGCACCGCGGCCCTTGCCGAGCAAACGCTGCAGGGCAATATGATCATGGCTGCCGGCATGGCGGGCGGTATGGTACCGCCGCTGGTCATCGCGCTCTCCACGACGTTCTTTAAGAACCGTTGGACCGAGGCCGATCGCAAGGCAGGCCTGGTGAACTACATCATGGGTCTGTCGTTTATCACCGAGGGTGCCATTCCCTTTGCCGCGGCCGATCCGCTTCGCGTGTTGCCCGCCTGCATCCTGGGATCTGCGACCGCCGGCGGTCTGTCGATGCTCTTTGGTTGCGCGAGCCCCGCTCCGCACGGTGGCGCCTGGGTTATCGCGGTCATCACGAACCCGGTGCAGTACCTGTTGGCCCTTGCTATTGGCGCTGTGGTCGGCTGCTTGGTTCTGAGCTTCCTTAAGAAGCCTCTCGACAAGGCTACCGAGTAGCGGGAGCGGAAGGGTCTTGCCAATGGAAAGGCGGCAACGTCCACCAGGGACGTTGCCGCCTTTTGCTGTTTGGGGATTTGTCTCGATCTGTAACAGGAAGAGAGGGATATGGGTTCCAGATGTTACAAGCTGAGATATTTTTCCTGGTGGCCCCATAACGTCTCAATCTGTAACAGGAAGGTCAAAATGCGGGCTCCAGATGTTACAGATCGAGATGATTTCTCCGGTGGGATCCGAATATCTCAATCTGTAACATCTTGGGCCGATTTTGCCGAGTTATTGTTACAGATTGAGATTTTCCCTTGAGGGGGATTCGAATATCTCGATCTGTAACAGATAGACCGGAAAATGGGTTTTAACTGTTACAGATCGAGACGTTTTGGGACCGCGGCTGAGCCATTGCGGCAAAACCACCACAAAGGTGCCTGTCCCCATTGTGGTGGTTTAGGGCTCCCAGGGGCAGGGAGCTTCGATGTGGATGTGCTCGCCGGTTACGGGATGCGTGAAGGACACGCTGTGGGCGTGGAGCATCAGGCCGCAGGGGCGCGGCGTTCCGTACAGGTCGTCGCCAACCAGGGGATGACGCTCGCTCGCCAGGTGCACGCGAATCTGATGCTTGCGGCCGGTGAGCAGCTCGACATCAATATACGAGCGCGTGGGCAGGCCACGGCGGCTCTTAAGACGCTTGAGTACCTTGACGCGCGTCTGAGACGGCTTGCCGCTGGCGCCGACGCGCATCTTGCGGCTGTCGTGGCGGTCGCGGGCGATGGGCTTGTCGATGAGCTTTTCGTTCCAGTCGATTTTGCCCTCGGCGAGCGCCAGATAGTGCTTTTCGAACGCGTGGTCGATGACCATCTGGTCAAAAGCGGGCTGCGTCTGCTTGTCGAGCGAGAACAACACCACGCCGGTGGTGTCGCGGTCCAGGCGGTTGAGCGGTTGCATGTCGGTCGCGGCAAAGCCGTCACCCATCGCCAGCAGCAGGTCGCTGGCGTAGTCGGTGAGCGTGCGCTCGCCGGTGCCGTCGCCGTGGACGATCATGCCGGCGGGCTTGTCGATGGCCATGAGCCAGGCGTCGCAGTAAAGGACTTGAGGTTCTTCGTTCACGTGTAAGCCTTTCGGTTAGCTAATTCCCACAAACATGCAGCCCGAGGTGGCGCCGCGCAGGCGGGCGGCGGGCTCGCGGCCGGCTTGAGCCGCCTCGACGGCGCGACGGACGCG
>CAJMSO010000206.1 GCA_905216075.1 uncultured bacterium
AACGACCTTGTTGCCACGGCGGACGAGCTCGGTCTTGGAATCGGGTAGCAGCATGGTTGCATCCTTTCAACGATGCGATAGAAGCGACGGCGGGGGTGTGTGAAACACCCGTGCACCCCCGCCGTTAAAAACCGTGCTAAAACTAGCAGACGGCGTAGTCCTGGGGCTCGCGGCCATAGTAGGCGTCCAGGTAGAGCTCCTTGATCTCGCTCATGAGCGGGTAGCGCGGGTTAGCGCCGGTGCACTGGTCGTTGAATGCCTGCTCGGTCATCTCGTCGAGGGTGTCGAGGAAGTACTGCTCGTCAACACCGTAGTCGGCGATGGTCTTCTTGACACCGATGAAGTCCTTGAGCTCCTCGAGCTTCGTGATGAAGTTCTCGAAGACCTCCTTGTCGTCCTTGCCCTCGATGCCGCAGTACTTGGCCATCTCGGCGTAGTTGTGCAGCGCGTTGGGGTAAGGATACTGAGAGAACGTGCCCATCTTGACGGGAGCCTCGGCGGCGTTGTAGCGCATGACGCGAGTCAGGATGACGGCGTTGGCGAGGCCGTGGGGCAGGTGATGGAAAGCGCCGAGCTTGTGGGCCATGGAGTGGTTGAGGCCCAGGAAGGCGTTGGCGAAGGCCATACCGGCCATGCAGGAGGCGTTGTGCATCTCCTCGCGGGCATGCGGGTCCTTGGCACCGTTCGTGAAGCTGGAGGGCAGGTTCTCGAAGACGAGCTTAGCAGCGCGCTCGGAGAGGCCCTTGGTGTAGTCGGAAGCCATGATAGAGACGTAGGACTCGATGGCGTGGGTCATGACGTCGATGCCGGAGGCAGCGGTCAGGCCGCGCGGGGCGGTCATGCAGTTGTCGGCGTCGACGATAGCCATGTTGGGGAGCAGCGCGTAGTCGGCGAGCGGCCACTTGATGCCGGTCTCCTTGTCGGTGATGATGGCGAACGGCGTGCACTCGGAGCCGGTACCCGAAGAGGTCGGGACGGCGACGAAGTAGGCCTTCTTGCCCATCTCGGGGAAGGTGAAGATACGCTTGCGGATGTCCATGAAGTCCATGGCCATGTCCTCAAACTTGCACTCGGGGTGCTCGTACATCATCCACATGATCTTGCCGGCGTCCATAGCGGAGCCACCGCCGACGGCGATGATGACGTCCGGCTCAAAGAGAGCCATCTGCTTGGCGCCGCGACGTGCGCACTGCAGCGACGGATCGGGCTCGACGTCGTAGAAGCAGTCGTGGGCGATGCCCATCTCGTCGAGCTTGGCCTCGATGGCGCGGGTGTTGCCATTCTTGAAGAGGAACTGGTCGGTAACGATGAAGGCGCGCTTCTTGCCCATGACGTTGCCCAGCTCGTCGAGGGCGACGGGCGTGGAACCCTTCTTGAAGTAGACCTTCTCGGGAGCGCGGAACCACAGCATGTTCTCACGGCGCTCGGCCACAGTCTTAACGTTGATCAAGTGCTTCACCCCAACGTTCTCGGAGACGGAGTTGCCGCCCCAGGAGCCGCAGCCCAGGGTCAGAGACGGCTTCATGCCAAAGTTGTACAGGTCACCGATGCCACCGTGCGAGGACGGGGTGTTGATGACGATGCGGCAGGCCTTCATGACGTGCTCGAACAGGCTGATCTTCTCGGCCTGGGCGGGGTGCACGTACAGAGAGGCGGTGTGGCCCGGGCCACCGGCGAGCACCAGGTGCTCAGCCTTGTCGACGGCCTCCTGGAAGTCCTTGGCGTGGTACATGGCCAGGACCGGGGAGAGCTTCTCGTGGGAGAACTCCTCCTTGGCGGGGTCGGTAGAGGTGACCTCGGCGATCAGGATCTTGGTCTTGGCGGGAACCTCGATGCCGGCGAGCTCGGCGATCTTGGCGGCAGCCATGCCGGGGATGCGGTGATCGAGAGCGCCGTTCTTGAACATGGCGGCACGCAGGGCCTCCATCTCGGCACCCTGCTTGACGAAGTAGCAGCCGCGCTTCTGGAACTCGGCCTTGACCTGGTCATAGATGGTGTCGATGACGGTCACGGACTGCTCGGAAGCGCAGATCATGCCGTTGTCGAAGGTCTTGGAGTGGATGATGGAGTTGACGGCGAGCAGCACGTCGGCGGTGTCGTCGATGACGACCGGGGTGTTACCGGCGCCAACGCCCAGGGCGGGCTTGCCCGAGGAGTAAGCGGCCTTGACCATGCCCGGGCCACCGGTGGCGAGGATGATGTCGACGTCGCGCATGACCATGTTAGTCAGCTCGATGGAGGGGACATCAACCCAGCCGATGATGCCCTCGGGGGCACCGGCCTTGACGGCGGCATCAAGCACGAGCTTGGCGGCGGCGATGGTGCACTTGGCGGCAGCCGGGTGCGGGGAGATGATGATGGCGTTGCGGGTCTTCAGGCTGATCAGCGTCTTGAAGATCGCGGTTGAGGTGGGGTTGGTCGTCGGGATGACGGCGCCCACGATGCCGATGGGCTCGGCGATCTTGGTGATGCCGTAAGCCTCGTCGCGCTCCAGGACACCACAGGTCTTGGTGTTCTTGTAAGCGTTGTAGATGTACTCTGCGGCGTAGTGGTTCTTGATGACCTTGTCCTCAAGAACGCCGCGGCCGGTCTCCTCGATGGCCATCTTCGCCAACGGGATACGAGCCTTGTTGGCGGCCATGGCGGCCTCATAGAAGATCTTGTCGACCTGCTCCTGCGTGTACGTAGCAAAAAGCGCCTGGGCCTCTCGCATCTGAGCGAGCTTGGCCTCAAGCGCCTCTACGTTGTCCACAATTGCGGGAGTAGTGTTTTCCGGTGACTTTTTCACCATTTGTGTCTCCTTGCGATCGGAGATTTACCCTACGCCTTGCATGATAGCAAGAAATTATTCGGCGAACGGTCAGATTCCTGTAAAAGGCACACTAAAACGCTTCAATAAACTGAAGCGTTTTAACTAAACTTTCCTATAACACCGCCCCACTCATTGGGGACAGGCTTACATGAGTGCTTTCACTCATTTGGGACAGACATCGATTTGTCATTTTGCCGTTCTGGGCCTGTTGTTGCCACTCATTGGATATAAATAGGTTACAGGCTCAGCATTTTGCGTTTCTTCTCTCCTTTTAGGTGTTGCCTGTACAGCTTTGAAAGGAGAGATTATGCCCCGATGTGCCCGTGCCGTTTCGATCACCGGCTATTACCACGTCTTTGACCGCGGCAACTCCAAACAGATTATTTTTGAAGATGACTCCGACCGTTATCGTTTCTTATCGGATATCTCGGACAGGTTTGCGCGCCATGACGTGGCGGTGTTGGCTTGGTGCCTTATGGACAACCACTTCCATTTGATGGTTGATGACCCATTTGACAACCTTTCAAAGGCAATGCAGTGCGCGCTGACGGCATATGCTAAGTATTTCAATGGGAAAACGGGGAGAACGGGACATCTGTTTGACAATCGCTATTCGCGGGTCGCGGTTGAGTCGGACACGCAGGCGGTGCAGCTGCTCGACTATATTCATCTCAATCCCGTGAAGGGTGCGCTTGACTCGCTCGAGGCGTACCGCTGGTCAAGCTATAAGGCATATCAGCTGGGCTATGATCCCTTTGACATCTGTGATGCGGCCCCTATGCTCGATGTTGTCGGAGGCTCCCGTCGCTATTGCGAGCATCTCAAGAAAGTTGGCGGGCGCATCTGGTCAGTGGAGGTTCTTCCGCGCCGGCGGATCCCCGATGAGGAGGCTCTTTCCGTTGCGCGCGAAGTCCTGCCGAGCATAGATCCTACGCTGCTCAAGGCCCTGCCACGCCCCGAACGCGATGCCTGCCTGCTGAGGCTCAGGCGGGCACATCTCACGGTCAAGCAAATTGCCCGTATCACCGGTATCGGCGCCACAAGCGTGACCAAGGCTACTGCAGGCTGGAAGGATGCAGCGTGAGATAGGGGCCGGAGCCGATCGGGACGCCGCATGCGTGCGTCATGTCTGTCCCCAATGCGTGAAAACACCCATCTAAGTCTGTCCCCAATGAGTGCAAAAAGGCGCCCTCCGTAGGGGAGAGCGCCTTT
>CAJMSO010000207.1 GCA_905216075.1 uncultured bacterium
ATGACGTCATGACAGGCTACCGCGCCATGAGCCGCCCGTTCGTTAAAACCTTCCCTGTGCTTTCCGAGGGCTTTCAGATCGAAACCGAGCTCTCGATTCACGCTGTCGACCACCGCTGGCGCATCAAAGATGTGCCCATCGAGTACCGCGACCGTCCGGAAGGCTCCGAGTCCAAGCTCAATACCGTGAGCGACGGCATTAAAGTCGTCGCGATGATCGGCACGCTGTTCAAGGACTACCGCCCGCTGAAGTTCTTCAGCCTGGTTGCGCTTCTGTTTGCGGTGATCGGCCTCGCCCTGGGCACGCCCATCGTTGTCGAGTATTTCCAGACCGGCCTCGTTCCGCGCTTCCCCACCGCCATGCTCGCCGCGTCGTTTATGTTCCTGTGCGGCCTGAGCCTTGCAACCGGATTCATCCTCGATTCCGTGGCAAAGGTCGAAAAAAAGCAGTGGGAGGTCAACGTGTACAGCAAATACGCCTACGACGACCAGCCCGGCCACCCTACTTCCAATCCAAACGAGAGGTAAACCACCATGCCGCTCATCTCCATTGTCGTGCCGTGCTACAACGAGCAGGAATCGCTTCCGATCTTTCTTAAAGAGCTCGATGGCGTCGTTCGCATCATGACCCAGCAAGACCCCTGCATCTCCTTTGAAGCCGTCCTCATCGATGACGGTTCGGCAGACAAAACGCTTTCCGTCATGAAAGCAGAAGCTGCGGCGGCGCATCTATACGCCATCCGATGGCACTCTTTCTCGCGCAACTTTGGCAAAGAGGCAGCACTGTTTGCCGGACTCCAACATGCAAAGGGTGACTATGTCGCCACCATGGATGCCGACATGCAGGACCCGCCCTCGCTCCTGCCGCAGATGTACGAGATCTTGCAAACCGAAGACTACGACAACGTCGCTACGCGCAGGACCACCCGCAAAGGAGAGCCTCCGATCAGGTCGTTCTTCGCCCGCATGTTCTACAAGATCATCAACCGCATTTCCAATGCAGACATCGTCGACGGCGCACGCGACTTTAGGCTCATGAAGCGCCCCATGGTCAACGCTATCGTCTCCATGGGCGAATATAACCGATTTTCCAAGGGCATTTACGGCTGGGTGGGCTTCAAGACCAAATGGCTCCCCTACGTAAACGTCAACCGCGTCGCCGGCGAGACCAAGTGGAGCTTTTGGTCGCTGCTCCTCTATTCCATCGACGGCATCGTCGCGTTTTCCACGGCGCCGCTCTCCCTCGCCGCCCTCACGGGTATCGTCTTCTGCCTCATCGCCATTCTGGGATTCGTCGTCATCCTGGTCAAAACACTCGTTTGGGGTGACCCCGTCGGCGGATGGCCGTCGCTCGCCTGCCTCATAACGCTGTTTGGCGGCATGCAGCTTCTGTGCTTAGGAATCATCGGTGAATACTTGGCAAAAGCCTACTTGGAAACCAAGCGACGTCCCATCTATATCATTCGAGAATCCAACGAGGAATCTGATGACACGGTCCAATAAATGCACGTTCAAGAATGTAGCATTCTATGCTGCCTGCTTTGCGTTTACCGTCACGCTCTTTGTCGCAGTTGCAGCGGCGGGGCACGTCCACCCCTTTGGCGACAACTCGTTTCTCGCTAGCGACCTCAAGTACCAGTACATCGACTTCTTTGCTTGGTTCCGTCGCGTCCTTTTGGGCGAGGAGAATCTTCGCTATTCCTTTTCTCAGGGACTGGGCATGAACACGTGGGGGCTCTATAGCTACTATCTCGCCAGCCCCTTTAACCTGCTCTGCGTACTGTTTCCTCAAGACAAGCTGACGCTCTTTGTGTTTGTTATCAGCGCGCTCAAACTTGGCTGCATTCACATTAGCAGTGCCTGGTTCTTGCAAAAGCGCTTTGGCCTACCCAAGCCCGCAGCATTCCTGCTTTCCCTCTCGTTCACATTTTGCAGCTGGACCATCAGCAACCTGCGCAACCCGCTCTGGATCGATTGCCTCATCCTGCTGCCCATCTGCGCCTACGGATGCTACGAGCTCATCCGCAAGCAGCGCATGATCCGCCTCGTCATCGCAACGGCGCTCAATGTCATGTTCTGCTGGTATACGGCCTACATCAGCATCCTGTTCCTCTGCATCTTCGTATTGGTCGAATTTATCGATTATGTTACAGAAGAAGGATTTAGCTGGAAGCTCATGTTCGATCGGGCTCTGCGATTCGCCGGGGGTATCGCGCTTGGACTGTTCCTGTCCGCCTGGACCTTTTTGCCGACCATTCTTGCCATGTCCAAGGGCGGTCCCGTTCTGGCACTCGGCCCCCTACTTAAAACCAGCCTCAAGTCGCTTATCAGGGGCTTTCTTCCCTGCATGTGGGTAAACAACGATAGCACACCGCAGTTCTATTGCGGCATCATCATGATGCTGCTTGCGTTGAGCCTGCTGGTTAACCGCACGGTTTCAATCAAGACGCGTATCGCAACACTCGTCGTCACGATAACCCTGGTCGCAAGCTCCGTTTTGAGCCCGCTCGAGTACATCTGGTGCGGCATGCGCGTTCCTAACGGCTTCTACTCGCGCACAGCTTTTTTGCTTAGCTTCTTTGCGCTGTGGGCCGCAGGATACGCGTTGCAGAAACTCAATGAGCGGCCAACATTACATCGAGCCCATCGTCCGGCCATCGTCATGCCGCTCCTGGCACTCACGGCAATTGAACTATTTGCCAACGCCCATGTTATGTGGAGCCAGCTGTACACAGGCTATTCCGAAGAAGCCAACAGCGCCTATGTCGCCACCGCAACCAACACGATCACAGCCATTCAAGGCCAGGATTCGGCGTCTTTCTACCGCATCGACCGTACGACCACGCGCGCCGATAGCGCCGCCCTCAACGAAGGCCTGGCGCTTGGATACAACCAACTGTCTTCATATTCTTCGGCAAACAACCCGCAGGCGATTGCACTGCTCAACTCCCTTGGATACAGCAGTGTCGGCGAGTTTTCGACCCGTTATGCCGAGCCCATTCTTGCCGTCGATGCCCTACTGGGAGTCAAGTATGCCATTCCTGAGAACGCGCCTGCGGGATACGTTTCGGCCAAGACGAATCAGGCCGATTCCACAAGCGCGGTGTACGAGAACCCCTATGCGCTCAGCATTGGCATCGCAGCCTCAAGCGATATCCAAAACAGCACGCTAAAGGGCGATAACCCCTTCGAAAAGCAGAACGACCTCTACAGCAAAATCCTAGGCCGCGAGGTAAAGCTCTATACCAAAATCAAGGCCACGAACACGGAGAATAGCGATAGCTTAAAGCAATGGAGCGTTACTGTACCGGCAAGCTCCATCGGATATCTCTACATCAACAAAGATGCGACTGCCGGCAGCTATTGGCCCGTCGCCCTTACCATCGACCAGAAAACGATTGAAAACGAGGCCTGGAGATTCGACAATAATATCCGCCAGATTGCGGATACATCGGACGCCCCGAGCCAGCATACGGTGTCAATCGGAGTCGCAGAGGGCTATACAGACATGCCCCAAAACAATGAACCGGTCTTTTACGCCCTCAATCTGGACGTTTTCAAACAGATCATTAACGAGCTTAAGACGAGCGAGTTTATTCCGACGGTTTTTGAGGACGGAAGGATCGAAGGCGAGTATACCGCCAAGGATGACGGCAACCTGCTGCTGAGCGTTCCGTACGATGAGGGCTGGAACGTAACGGTAAACGGCACCGCCGCAGAGCTGGCGCCCGCCGCCGATAAGGGCTTGTCATGCTTGAGCGTGCAGAAAGGCACGAATAAGATCGTAATGAGCTATAGGACCCCGGGCGCATTTGCGGGGCTTGCGGTGAGTTTGGCGACCGCCGTTGCCCTTGTTACAGCGGGGCTATTCGCCAGAAACAAGAAAAGCCGCCGTTAAGAACGGCGGCTTTTGCTCTCGTCAATTCAATAACAGCGGCTAGAGCGTCTTGAGGTACTCCCCCAGCTCTTCCTCCCAGTCGGGCATGT
>CAJMSO010000208.1 GCA_905216075.1 uncultured bacterium
CCTGGATTGCCGATGCCTCGCTGGCGTCCGCAGTGTCCGAGGCGGGTGGCTTAGGGATTATCGCGGCCATGAACGCCGACGCCAACTGGCTGCGCGACCAGATTCACGAGCTGCGCGCCAGGACGGATAAGCCCTTTGGCGTCAACGTCATGCTTATGAGCCCGTTTGCCGACGAGGTTGCACAGGTCGTGATCGATGAGCAGGTGCCCGTTGTGGTGACTGGTGCCGGTAATCCCACCAAGTACATGAAAGCTTGGAACGATGCGGGCATCAAGGTCATCCCGGTCGTTGCCTCGGTGGCGCTGGCGCGCCTCGTGGCGCGTCGTGGAGCCACGGCGGTTGTTGCCGAGGGCACCGAATCGGGCGGCCATATTGGCGAGACCTCGACGATGGCACTGGTGCCGCAGGTCGTCGATGCGGTCGACATTCCCGTCGTGGCCGCCGGCGGTATTGCCGACGGCCGCGGCGTGGCGGCCGCCTTTATGCTGGGCGCCGAAGGCGTGCAAGTGGGTACGCGCTTTCTGGTCGCAGACGAGTGCACCGTCTCGGAGCAGTACAAAGAGATGGTCCTGAAGGCCAACGACACTTCGACGCGTGCGACCGGTCGCTCGACGGGACATCCGGTGCGCGCCCTCAAGAGCCCCTTCACCAACGCCTATGCCAAGAGCGAGGGTTCCGGCGCGAGTGCCGAGGAGCTCGGTGCTATGGGAACCGGTGCGCTGCGTAAGGCCGCCAAGGACGGCAACTACGAAGAGGGTTCGTTTTTGTGTGGACAGATTGCCGGCATGGTCAACGAGCGCCAGAGCGCACGCGAAATCGTTGACGACCTGGTCGATGGCGCCGAGCACGTCCTGAAGGGTGCGTGCGCATGGGTGGCGTAGCGTTTTTGTTTGCCGGCCAGGGTGCCCAGCACCCCGCGATGGGCATCGACTTGATCGAGACATCGCCGGCGGCTGCCGAGGTGTTCGCCATTGCCGATGAGGTGCGCCCGGGGACCAGCGAGCAGTGCCGGAGCGCCTCCAAGGAGGAGCTCTCGCAGACCGAGAACACGCAGCCTTGCGTGTTCGTGCACGACTTGGCTGTCGCCGTCGCCCTGCGTGAGCGCGGCGTGGTGCCTGCCGCCTGTGCGGGATTCTCGCTGGGCGAGGTCGCCGCGCTCACCTTTGCGGGGGCATTCGATACGCGAGCGGGCTTTGAGCTCGTGTGTGAGCGCGCGGCATTGATGGCCACGGCGGCTGAACGCCATCCGGGCGGCATGCGTGCCGTCATTAAGCTCGATGCGGCGCAAGTCGAGGGCCTGGCAAAACAGGCCGGCGAGGACTGCTGGCCGGTCAACTACAACAGCCCCCAGCAGACGGTTGTGGCCGGAGCGCCCGATGCGTTGCAGACCCTCGACGCCCTGGTAAAAGAGGCTGGTGGCCGGACCATGAAGGTCGCGGTGTCGGGTGCATTCCATAGCCCCTATATGGCCGAGGCGACCTGTGGCCTTGCCGCATATATTGAGGCCGGTCACGCGCCGTCCCCGTTGCTCATTCCTGTTATGGCAAATATGACGGCGGCGCCCTATCCGGCGGACCCGCGAGCAGCGTCGGATGTCTTGGCCAACCAGGTGAGTCATGCCGTGCGCTGGGTCGACACGCTGCATGCTCTGCAGGATAAAGGCATCGACACGTTTATTGAGGTCGGCCCCGGCAAAACGCTGTCCGGCTTGGTCAAGCGTACGCTGAGCGACGTTCGTGTGTATTCGTGCGAAACGGCCGAACAGGTCGCAGCTATTGCCGACGAGCTCGCATAGCCCACAGGGCTGTAACCCGAAAGGAATGACATGGGCAACTTGAACAACGGCGCGCTCGAGCGCAACGACTCACGTCGCGTGGCGCTGGTCACGGGCGGCTCGCGCGGCATCGGTCGCGCTTGTGCCGTGGGCTTGGCGGAGGATGGCTACGATATCGCCGTCGTCTATGCCGGCAGCGTCGATGCGGCGCGCGAGACGTGCGAAGCCTGCGAGGCGTCAGGCGCCACGGCACGCGCATATCAATGTGACGTGGCCGACTCCGCCGCCGTCAACACATGCGTGGAGACGGTCCTCAACGACTTCGGCTCCATTTGGGCGCTCGTCAACAACGCCGGCATCACACGCGACGGCCTGCTCATGCGTATGGGTGACGATGCCTTCGACCGCGTGCTCGATGTCAATCTCAAGGGCACGTTCAATACGATGCGCGCGCTCACCAAGACCTTTATGCGTCAGCGCGGCGGCTGCGTCGTCAACATGAGCTCGGTCGTGGGCCTGATGGGCAATGCCGGGCAAGCCAACTACGCTGCCTCCAAGGCGGGCGTGATCGGCCTGACCAAGGCGGTGGCGCGCGAGCTTGCGCCCCGCGGCGTACGAGTGAACGCGGTCGCACCCGGGTTTGTCGAGACCGATATGACGGCAAAGCTCTCGGAGAAGGTACGCGCGGCGTGCGAGGAGCAGATTCCCCTGAGACGTATGGCGCGCCCCGAGGAAGTGGCCGGCGTGGTGCGCTTTTTGGCGAGTGATGCGGCTGCCTACATTACGGGCGAGGTTGTGCGCGTCGACGGCGGAATGGCGATGTAGAAACCAGGGCCGAACAACGGCTTGGATGAGGAGACCAAGATGGAACAGAGAGTTGCAATCACCGGTATCGGTGCCGTATCGCCGCTCGGTAACACGGCGCTTGCTACCTGGGCGGCCATGTGCGCCGGCACGTGCGGCATCGGCCCGATCACGCACTTCGATACCGATGCGTTTGCCGTCAAGGTGGCGGCCGAGGTCAAGGGTTTTGACGGCAACGAGTACTTTGGCAAGCGTGATGCCAAGCACCTGGACCCCTGCGTTCAGTTTGCCCTGGCAGCGTCGGACGAGGCCATGCACGATGCGGGCTTTGATGTCGAGGGCGCCATCGATCGCGAGCGCCTGGGCGTCTACGTGGGTTCGGGCGTGGGCGGCATGCAGACACTCGTCGACAACGTCCACACGATTGCCGATCGTGGGCCCCGCCGCGCATCGCCCTATATGATCGCGATGATGATCCCCAATATGGCTTCGGGCAATATCGCAATCCGCCACAAGGCAAAGGGCCCGACCCTGCCCGTGGTGACCGCCTGCGCGACCTCGGCCCATGCCGTGGGCGAGGCGTTCCGCGCCATCAAGCATGGCTATGCCGATGCGATTCTCGCCGGCGGCACCGAGGCCGCAATCATCCCCGATGCCGTTGCGGGCTTTACATCCTGCCGTGCTCTCACCACTAATCCTGACCCGTCGAAGGCTTGCCGTCCGTTTGATGCAGACCGCGACGGCTTTGTGATGGGCGAGGGCGCCTGCGTGCTGGTTCTCGAGAGCATGGAGCATGCGCAGGCGCGCGGTGCGCACATTTATGCCGAGGTCGTGGGCTACGGCAACACCGATGATGCCTATCACATCACGAGCCCTGATCCCGAGGCTGCCGGCATTGCCCGCGCGATATCGCTGGCGGTGGCCGAGGGCGACGTCAAACCTTCCGAGGGTCTCTACATCAACGCTCACGGTACCTCGACCAAGCTCAACGATTCGTCCGAGACGGCGGGCATCAAGCGAGCGCTCGGCGAGGACGCGGCGCGCGCCGCGCACGTCTCGTCGACTAAGTCGATGACCGGCCACATGATCGGTGCCACGGGCGCCATCGAGGTCATGGCCTGCGCCATGGCGCTCGAGCAGGGCGTGGTGCCGCCGACCATTAACTACCACACGCCCGATCCCGCCTGCGATCTTGACTACACGCCCAATCGCGCGGTTCGCGCCGACCTTACCTGGGCGCTTTCGACCAACCTGGGCTTTGGCGGGCACAACGCCGCCATCGCGCTGCGTAGATATACGAGGAGCTAGAGCATGGATTCCAAAAGACTTGCCGAGATAGCCGATGTTATGGAAGACCGCGGCCTCACGCGCGTACGCGTTGAGGAGCCCGATGGCA
>CAJMSO010000209.1 GCA_905216075.1 uncultured bacterium
AAATACTTGAGCAATAAAAACCCACCACAAAGGTGCCTGTCCCCTTTGTGGTGGTTTTGGGCTTGGCCTAGAGCGTGTGGCCGTAGGCGTTGGCGGCCTTGATGGCGGCGGCGAACTTTTCGTCGGTGAAAGGTTCCGGGTTGCCCTGCTTCCACTCGTTGGTGGCGTGCGCGTACTCGCACAGGGCCGGGATATCGGCCTCAGAAAGTCCGACATGCTCAAGCGTCACGGGCAGGCCCATCTGCTTGTTAAAGGCGGCGTAGCGCTCAAGGTTCTCGGTATCGCCTGTATAGGCAAACAGCACCAGCACGCCCAGGCTCACGACCTCGCCGTGCAGATAGGTTCCCTCGCGCGGAATGCTGCACGTGGCGTTGTAGAACGCATGCGCCACGCTCGAGTTGTAGTAGTAATCGTTTTGGTTGGTCAGGTTGGAGACGTAGCCCGTGTTGACCACGATGTCGAGCGCTATCTGCTTGACGGCCTCGCTCGACAGATTCTGGCGCACGTCCTCAAGACCCTGAACGCCGTAGGTAAACAGCGGCTCGGAGCAGGTGTGGGCGAGTGCCAGGCCAAGACCGGCGGTGTGCTCCAAGTTGCCGGCGCTCGTAGCGTACTCGACCTCGGGCTGCTTAGACAGGGCATCGCCTACGCCAGCCCAGAAGTACTCCGCCGGTGCCTCGGCGATGATCTTGGGATTGATGAAGATGTGCGCGGGGCGGTTGGGGTACGAATAGCCCTCGAGCGAGCCGTCGTCGTTGTATACAACGGCAATGGCGGTCGCGGCCGAGCAGTTGGAGCAGATCGTCGGCACCGTAAAGACGATCTTCTTGAGCTCGATGGCAGCTGTCTTGACGGTGTCGAGCGCCTTGCCGCCGCCGCAGGCGATGAGCACGTCGGCTTCCCGGCAGGCGGGGGAGTTTACGACCTTGGCGATATTGGCGCGCGTGCTGTTGGTACCGTAGACGCGCGTCTCCAGAACTTCGACATCGGCACCTTCAAGTGCCGCCTCGATGCCCGGCAGCGCTGCAGCCAGGGCTCGCTTGCCGCCGATGATGGCAACTTTGGTCGCCCCGTATTCGGCCAGCGCGGCGGGCAGCTCGTCAAAGCAATCTTCGCCGACGGTATAGTCGCTCATTCCAATGGTTCGCATAGCAACCTTCTTTCGTTCGATAAAGTGCTTTCAGGTATTTTGCTCCTAGAGAAGGCTAACGACCACGAGAAATTTCTTACGTATGAAACCAGTGTTGAGGGTTTTTCGCCGGCGCGGAACGTGCTAGCATACTCCGCATAAGCGTTGATGGGGACGAGTAGTCGGCCGTCCGCATGCTACAGAGAGCGGGAAGCGCTGAGAACCCGTGCATGCGACCGATGAAAATCACCCCGGAGCTGCGGTCCCAACGGGCGTGCCGTGCAGGTTCGTCTTAGTAGACATCGCCGAGATGGTCGTCGATACAGGCCAGCCGAGTAACGGATGCGAGCGCGCGAATATGCGGGCGAGGGCATCTAAGCTGGGTGGTTAAGCGAAGAGCTTTTGCGGGCGTACAGCTCGTTTTGTGGCGCTTCGTCCCAGCTTGTAGGGACGGGCGCTTTTTTTGGTGCCCAACGGGCGTGCGCGCCCACGACATGAAAGGGGTACCGTGGCAAACGAGTACAAGCAGACGATGAATCTGCCCAAAACCGGTTTTCCCATGCGTGCCGGTCTTTCCAAGTCCGAGCCCAAGCGACTCAAGGACTGGCAGGACAACAAGGTCTACGAGCAGGTTCTGAAGAAGAACGAGGGTCACAAGAAGTTCGTGCTGCACGACGGCCCTCCGTACGCCAACGGCCCGATCCACATCGGCCACGCCATGAACAAGATCTCCAAGGACATGATCAACCGCTACTGGATGATGCAGGGCTATGAGGTTCCCTATGTCCCCGGTTGGGACTGCCACGGCCAGCCGATCGAGCACAAGGTCGAGGAGAAGCTCGGCACCGAGAAGTTCAACCAGACCCCCACGGCCAAGATTCGCGAGCTCTGCAATGAGTTCGCTGTTGAGAACATCGAGCTGCAGAAGGCCGGCTTCCGTCGTCTGGGCGTGCTCGGCGACTGGGACAACCCCTACCTGACGCTCTATCACCAGCATGATGCCGCCGACATCGAGGTCTTCAAGGCCATGTTCGATAAGGGCATGATCTATCGCGGCCACAAGCCGGTTCACTGGTGCAAGCACTGCCACACCGCGCTGGCCGAGGCAGAGATTGAGTACTCCGACGAGACGAGCCCGTCCATCTTCGTGCGCTTTGAGATGACTTCCAAGCCCGCTGGCCTCGAGAACTTCGATGGTCCAGTCGACTTTATCATCTGGACGACTACGCCGTGGACCATCCCCTCCGACCAGGCCGTTTCCCTCAAGCCCGGCGCCGCCTATGTCGCCGTTGAGCATGATGGCCGTGCCGAGGTCATGCTCGAGGACCTGGCTTCCAAGTGCTGCGAGGAGTTTGGCTGGGAGTACACCCCGGTTATGGTCGACGGCAAGCCCTATGTGGTTCCCGCCGAGACCTTCCACCACATCCACTACAAGCAGCCGATCTTTGACGGCGTTGAGGGCGTGGCGCTGCTGGCCGATTACGTCGGTGTCGATGACGGTACCGGTATCGTCCACAACTCGCCCGGCCACGGCGTCGACGACTACTTTGCCTGCCTCAAGGAGGGCATCACCGACATCTGCATGCCGGTCGATGACGACGGCAAGTTCTACACCGGCGAGGAGTTTGGCACCGGCGGCCCCTTCAGCGGCATGGACACCGATGAGGCTAACCCGCACATCATCGAGTTCCTGCGCGAGCGCGGCACCCTGGTCCTCGAGAAGAAGATCACGCACAGCTATCCGCACTGCTGGCGCTGCAAGCACCCCGTGCACTTCCGTGCTACCGACCAGTGGTTCGTCTCGATGGACAAGACCGGTCTGCGCGAGCAGGCTGGCAAGGAGGTCCGCGAGAACGTCAAGTGGTATCCGGCCCATGCCGCCAACCGCATTGGCGCCATGGTCGAGCAGCGTCCCGACTGGTGCATCAGCCGTCAGCGCAACTGGGGCGTGCCTATCCCCAGCTACACCTGCGCCGACTGCGGCGAGAAGGTCATGAACGACGCCACGCTCGATGCTGTCATTAAGCTCTTCCACGAGAAGGGCTCCGACGCCTGGTTCACCGACGCTCCCGAGAGCTACCTGGGCGAGGCCTGCGTCTGCCCCAAGTGCGGTGGCCATCACCTCAAGGCCGATAAGGACATCCTCGACGTGTGGTGGGACTCCGGCGTATCTTGGAAGGCCGTCTGCGAGTATCGCCCTGAGCTGGAGTATCCGGCGGATGTGTACCTCGAGGGCTCCGACCAGCACCGCGGTTGGTTCCAGAGCTCGCTGCTCACCTCGGTGGGCGCCAACGGCCATGCCCCGTACAAGGCGGTCGTCTCGCAGGGCTTCACCCTCGACGGCCAGGGCCGTAAGATGTCCAAGTCGCTCGGCAACGTCATCGACCCCAACAAGGTCTGTGACGAGATGGGCGCCGACATCATCCGCCTGTGGGTCGCCTCGGTCGACACCAGCTCCGACGTTTCCATCGACCACGAGATTCTCGCTCGTACGTCCGATGCCTACCGTCGTTTCCGCAACACGCTGCGCTTCCTGCTCTCCGAGCTCGAGGGTCAGTTTGAACCCGAGACCGACGGTGTCGCCTTTGCCGACCTGCTGCCGCTCGACAAGCTCATGGTTGCCCGTCTGACCCAGGTCCAGGCCGAGGTTGACGACGCCTACTCTTGCTACGAGTTCCCGCGCGCCTACCGTGCGCTCTACGACTTTGTGGTTACCGAGCTTTCCAACGTGTATCTCGACGCCCTAAAGGATCGTCTGTACTGTGACAGGCCCGGCTCGCTCGAGCGCCGCAGCGCCCAGACCGTGCTGGCCGAGCTCTTCTCGATGCTCATGC
>CAJMSO010000210.1 GCA_905216075.1 uncultured bacterium
TGCGGGAATGGCCTATTTGCTCAATGTGTTCGGCTGAGATCGGAAATCAACCAAAGAGTTTTTTGGATCCATTTCGGGCAAATCCTACCGGTTCCATAGGAGTAAACTTGCCCCACCCCGATGTTCGAAAGGACAAGCATGAAAGAACTCTCCAATCGCACGGCATCATTCACCGATTCGGTCATCCGCCGCATGACGCGCATCTCCAATAAGTACGGTGCCGTCAACCTCTCGCAGGGCTTCCCCGACTTCGATCCCCCGGCGCAGCTGCTCAACAGTCTGAGCGCCATCGCCAGCGACCCCAAGCCGCTCTATCACCAGTACTCCATCACCTGGGGCTCCCAGGCCATGCGTGAGGCGCTTGCCGCCAAGCAGGAGCACTTTATGGGCATGCCGATCAACCCCAACGAGAACATCGTGGTCACCTGCGGCTCCACCGAGGCCATGATGGCCGCCATGATGACGGTCACGAACCCCGGCGACAAGGTCGTCATCTTCTCGCCGTTCTACGAGAACTACGGCGCCGACACGATCCTTTCGGGTGCCGAGCCCATCTACGTGCCGCTCAACCCGCCCACGTTCGAATTCGATCGCGAGGTCCTCGAGGCGGCCTTCCGTGACAATGATCCCAAGGCCATCGTCCTGTGCAACCCTTCCAACCCCTGCGGAAAGGTCTTTACGCGCGAGGAGCTCACCTTTATCGCCGACCTCTGCAAAAAGTACGACGCCTACTGCATCACCGACGAGGTATACGAGCACATCGTCTACGCGCCCCACGAGCACGTCTATATGGCCACGCTGCCCGGCATGTTTGAGCGAACCATCAGCTGCAGCTCGCTGTCTAAGACGTACTCCATCACCGGCTGGCGCCTGGGCTACACCATCGCCCCGGCCCAGATCACCGAGCGCATCAAGAAGGTCCACGACTTCCTCACCGTGGGCGCCGCCGCTCCCCTGCAGGAAGCCGTTGTCACCGCCCTCAACTTCGACGACAGCTATTACGATGAGGTCCTTGACCTCTATACCGCCAAACGCGACCTGTTCTGTCAGGGACTCGATAGCATCGGTCTTGAGCATAACGTGCCGCAGGGCGCCTACTACGTCATGATGGACATCTCTGAGTTTGGCTATGACAGCGACCTCGAATTCTGCGAGGACCTCGCATCTAAGGTGGGCGTGGGCGCCGTGCCCGGCTCGAGCTTCTTCCGCGAGCCCGTCAACCATCTGATTCGTTTCCACTTTGCCAAGCGAGACGAGACGCTTAACGCGGCGCTGGAGAACCTCAAATCGCTACGCGATAAAATCAAGCCGCGCGGGTAAGGACGGCCCGGCAACTAAAGCAACCAAAGAAGCCTCGTACCGCCCGCCGCGTTGCGAGGCTTCTTTTTATAGCGCTTTCTAAAATGGTTTAGAGCTCTATACTTTAGTCACGGAGCAACTCGTCCCAGAGAGAGGAATACTATGGCAGAACAGCAGCTTATCGGAGCGCTCGAGGCCGGTGGCACCAAGATGGTCTGCGCCACGGGCTATGCGGACGGTACGGTCCTAAAGCGCGAGCAGATCGCGACCACGACCCCGCAGGAGACCGTCGAGGCCGTCAACGCATGGTTTGCAGACAAGGGCATCTCCGCCCTGGGCATCGGCGCCTTTGGCCCCACCGCGGTCAACCCCGCCTCGCCCCAATACGGCAAGATCCTGGAGACGCCCAAAACGGCATGGCGCTACTTCGACCTGCTGGGCACCATCCAAAACGAGCTCAATATTCCCTGTGGCTACGATACCGACGTCAACGTCGCCTGCCTCGGCGAGGTCACCTTTGGTTGCGCCCAGGGCCTCACTGACGTTGTCTACCTGACCATCGGCACCGGTGTGGGCGCCGGCGTGCTCTCGGGAGGCAAGCTCGTGCACGGCATGATGCATCCCGAGGCCGGCCACATCCTGGTCACACGCGACCCGCGTGACACCATCGGCGAGCACAGTGCCTGCCCCTTCCATGACAACTGCCTGGAGGGCCTCATCGCCGGTCCCGGCGTCAAAAAGCGCTGGGATGGCAAGAGCGCCGGAGACATGGCCGATGACCCGGAGGCCATGGACCTGCTCGCAGGCTATCTGGCACAGGCGCTCATGACCTACACGCTGTGCTACGCACCGCAAAAGATTATCATCGGCGGCGGCGTGGCCGACCACACCCCCATCGTGCCGCTTGCACGCAAAAAGTGCGCCGAGATGCTCAACGGCTATATCGTCACGCCCGAGGTCAACGACATCGATACCTACATTGTCAACAACAGCCTCGAGGGCAAGCAGGGCATCATGGGCTGCCTGGCCCTGGGCGCCCAGGCGCTCCAGTAAAGGGTGCATCAACGGCGCACGGCGTAGCCAAGCTCGCAAAACGCCCGGACAAAACCGTCACGCCCCGCAGAGGCCCTCAAACGAACAAAGCCGCCTAGGACCAAGCAAAACGTCCTAGGCGGCCTTTTTGGTGTAAATCAGCGACCGTAAGAGATATCGGAGCACGACGCCTGTCGTCGCCCCGCAGCAGTCGATCATCACATCGGTAATCATGCCGGCGCGACCGGGCACAAATAGCTGGATCGTCTCGTCGATAGAGGGAACAAGCAGCAAGAACACCGCCGTGGGCAGCAACACATCAAACGTGCGCCGGCCTTCGAGGTCAAAGGCGTGCGTCGCCAAGATGCCAAGCACCATGTACTCGGTAAAATGAGCGCACTTGCGCACGACGAAGTTGGTCACCCACTCGTATGGAAGCCCCAGGGCCTGCAAAAAGCCGCGAATGGATTCCATGATCGACAAGCTCAACGAACCAGACCCCGTACCGGGAACCAGCGAATTGCCCCAAATGACGAGCACCATGGCGCAGGCGGCAAGCGCCCATTTTCGATCGAGCTTAACCATGAGGCAATTATGCCTCCGCGCGCAGCGGTGTAAAGCTGGCGGTACCGCCCTCGATAACGCTCAGATAGGCACGGCCCGTGCGCTTGACGGCCGCAGACTGTAGACGGTTGATCTCTTCCTCGAGAATCTGATTGACGCGCTCATGGCGACGGTTTTCCATAACGCCGGCAGCGATAGCCTCGGCGCGCTCGATACCCTCGCGCGAGATACGCGCGGTATCCTCGGGAAGCACGGAGCTGTGGCGGCCGACATAGACGGGAGCAACCGAGACAGGTGAGGCTGCAGGCTTGGGCACCGCCACGGGGGCGGGCTCGGCAGCCTCGGCCATGATCGCCATAGCGGCGGCCCACATGTCCTCGTGGCCCGAATAATCGGCCATGGGGATATCTTCCTCAAGAGAGGCATCGGGGAGACTATCGGTATCCACGCGATCCTGGGCGTCGATAGACGCAGTGATGGCGGCAGGCTCGTCCAGATCGGAGAGATCCACACCCTTGGCATCGGAAATGATGGGCATGCTGGCGAGCTTGGCGTTGTACGGCGCCGCCTCCGCGGCCTGCATTTGGGCCGAAGCGCCCCAAAGCGAGCTTTCGGCGGCTCGGCGAGCGGCAATGGTCTCCTCGTCGACAGCCAGGGGCTCATCGGCAAAGGGGTCGGCGACAGGAGCCGCCTGAGCTGCGCTCTGTTGGCCGGCCGAAGCAGCCGACGCGGCAGAGGCGTACGCAGCCGACGACGCGCCGCTATAGGCGGCATTGTTGGCGGCGTTGGCCACAAGCGCCACGAAGGCCGCGGTGCTGCCCGCAGGGGCGGCATGAGAGCCCGAGACGGCGCGTGCGGCAGCGGCGATGTCATCGCGATTGTAAGAACCGGTCTTTCCACCGTTGGTGAGCTCGTCGATTGCGACCTGGTAGACATCGCGCGAACGCACGGGATCGCAGCTGACCGGGGAATCGTCATCGAGCATGCTGTCGATCATAGACCAGGCCTCGGCCTCATCCATGGCGTTAGCCGCGCGCGCGATGGTGGGAACGCCATCGT
>CAJMSO010000211.1 GCA_905216075.1 uncultured bacterium
ATATCCATTAAAGGTAACTCGCGCGTGTCACAGCGGAGCTGATTCAGTTGAGATTGCCTGAACATTCCGCCCCTCTTTACGCCCTCGGGTATACTCAAAAGCTACTGATTCGATTTGATGCCCAGCAACAGCAGAGGGGATAGTATATGTGCGGTTTTGTCGGTTTTGTCGGTGGGACGGATAACCAATCCGAGGTGCTCACCAAGATGATGGACCGCATCGTCCATCGCGGTCCCGACATGGGCGGTCAGTTTATCGACGGCCGCGTTGCCCTCGGCTTCCGCCGCCTGTCGATCCTCGACCTGACCGAGGCCGGCGCTCAGCCCATGGCCAATGAGGACGGCAGCGTCGTCATTGTCTTCAACGGCGAGATCTACAACTTCCAAGAACTCCGTTCCGAGCTCGAGGCCAAGGGCTACAAGTTCCACTGCGGCGCCGACACCGAGAGCCTCCTGCACGGCTACGAGGAGTGGGGCGAGGCCGTACTCGATCGTCTGCGCGGTATGTACGCCTTCGTCATCTGGGACAAAAAGAAGAACAAGCTTTTTGGCGCCCGCGACATCTTTGGCATCAAGCCGCTCTACTACTATCCCATGGCCGATGCGGGCGACGGCGCTCCGGGCGTGCTCTTTGGTTCCGAGATCAAGAGCTTCCTGGACTACCCGCACTTCCACAAGGCGGTCAACAAAAAGGCTCTGCGTCCGTACATGACGCTGCAGTATTCGGCGACTGAGGAGACCTTCTTCGAGGGTGTCTACAAGCTGCCGCCGGCGCACTACTTTACCGTCGATATCCCGACCGGCAAGATGAACATCGAGCGCTACTGGGATTGCGATTACTCTGCCGTCGAGAAGCCGTTCGAAGAGTATGTCGATGAGCTGGACGAGGTCGTGCACGAGAGTGTCGAGGCCCATCGCATCGCCGACGTCAAGGTCGCGTCGTTCCTCTCCGGTGGCGTCGACTCCAGCTACATCGCCGCTTGCCTCATGCCCGACAAGACCTTCTCGGTGGGCTTTGACTACAAGAACTTCAACGAGACCAACTACGCCAAGGAACTTTCCGATAAGCTCGGCGTCGAGAACGTTCGCAAGATGATTACCGCCGACGAGTTCTTCGGTGCGCTCGAGGACATCCAGTATCACATGGACGAGCCGCAGTCCAACCTGTCTTCCGTGCCGCTGTGGTTCTTGGCCGAGATGGCCCGCAAGGACGTTACCGTCGTGCTTTCGGGCGAAGGCGCCGACGAGCTCTTTGGCGGCTACGCCTACTACGAGGACACGGTCCCGGTGCGCAAGTACAAAAAGATGGTGCCGCTGCCCATCCGTCGCGCGCTCGGTAACCTGGCGCTGCATATGCCGTACTTCAAGGGACATAACTTCCTGGTCAAGGGTGCCGAGATCCCCGAGAAGTCGTTCCTGGGACAGGCTCTGGTATGGCCGGAGCGCGAGGTCGACGGCGTGCTCAAGCCCGAGTACAACACCGGCGATGGCGCCTTTGAGCTCGCTGCACCCATCTACGCACGCGTGAAGGGTCAGCCCGAACTGGTCAAGAAGCAGTACCTGGACATGAACATGTGGCTCCCGGGCGACATTCTGCTCAAGGCCGACAAGATGTGCATGGCGCACTCGCTGGAGCTGCGCGTGCCCTTCCTGGACCGCAAAGTCATGGAGTTCGCCGAGCACATTCCCGATCGCTACCGCATCAACGAGAACGGCAACAAGCAGGTACTCCGCCACGCTGCCAACAAGTCGCTGCCCGATGAGTGGGCCACCCGTCCCAAGGTGGGCTTCCCGGTGCCGATTGTCTACTGGCTGCGCGAGCAAAAGTGGTACGACTATGTCAAGGAGTACTTCACCGCGCCGTGGGCAAGCGAGTTCTTCAATACCGACGAGCTCATGCACCTGCTCGATCTGCACTTTGCGGGCAAGGGCGATTTCCAGCGCAAGATCTATACGCCGCTCGTGTTCCTAGTGTGGTACAAGCGCTTCTTTATCGACGAGGACCAGCCCGCTGTTCAGGCTGCCTAGCCTCGGCTTACGAACGCCTGCGCGTAACGGCTCCTCCGGGAGCCGTTTTTGCGTGGGTGCGTTTCAGTTACTATAAAACCGTCCCTGCCAAATGGCTGAGAAAGGTGAAAGATGCACCATTCGGATTCCGCGACCGTGACCACGGTCGATACGCTTGCCAAGCTGCTCGATGTGTGCGGCGAGCTGCGCGCATCAGAGCAGGTTGACGGGCGTGCCGTGACCGGCTGCTCGTTTGATTCGCGCGCGGTCTCGGCAGGTGACGTGTTCTTCTGCAAAGGTGCTGCCTTTAAGCCCGCGTTTTTGAGCATGGCGCTCGATGCGGGCGCCGTCGCATTTGTGTGCGAGGAGCCGCTGGTCGAGTCTCTGGAGCCGCTGGCGCAGGAGAGCGGTGCTGCGATGCTGGTTGTTGATAGCGTGCGCACGGCCATGGCCCTGCTGCCGCCGGAGGTCTACAACCGCCCCGACCACGACGTTAAGATCGTGGGGATCACCGGTACCAAGGGAAAGACCACGGCCGCTTTTATGCTCCAGTCCATCATCAAAGCAGCGGGCGAGTCCTGCGGCATGATCGGCTCGGTGAGTACCGACGATGGCATCGAGTGCTATGAGAGCACCAATACTACGCCCGAGGCCCCCGAGGTCTGGCGCCATATCGCCAACTGCCGCACGTCCGGTCGCCAGTCCATGGTCATGGAGGTCTCGAGCCAGGCGCTCAAGTACCAACGCGTCGAGAATCTGCCGTTTGACGTGGCGTGCTTCCTCAACATCGGCCGCGACCACATCTCGCCGATCGAACACCCCACGTTTGAGGATTATTTTGAGAGCAAGCTCAGGATTTTTGACCAGGCAAAGACCGCCGTGGTGAATCTGGGCACCGAAGAGGTCGACCGTGTGCTGGAGGCAGCGTCGACGGCCGAGCGCTTGGTGACCGTTGGCGTCGAGCATCCCGAGGCAAGCCTGTGGGCGAGCGACGTACGCATGGTCGGCTTTAGCATCGAGTTCAACTTGCATGGCCTGTGTGCCGACGAGTCCGAGGCGGGGGAGAAGGTCCTGCTGGGTATCGCGGGAGACTTTAACGTGGAAAACGCGCTGGTCGCTATCGCCGCTGCGCGCGAGATCGGCATCGGTATCGAGGCTATCAAGAAGGGCCTCTCCAAACTGCGTGTGCCGGGCCGTATGGAGGTCGTGGAGTCGAAGGACGGCCGCGTGATTTGTGTCGTCGACTACGCGCACAACCAGCTTTCGTTCCGTTCGCTTTTCTCGTCGGTCAAGCGCGCGTTTCCCGCTAGCCCCGTCATTGCGCTGTTTGGCGCTGCCGGCGGCAAGGCGCAGGAGCGCCGCGAGCAGCTTCCGCGCGAGGCCGCACCGTATTCCGACCTGATGATCTTTGCCAACGAGGATCCAGCTCACGAGGACCCGATGAAGGTCTGTCGCGAGCTTGCCGAGCATGTTCCCGACGATACGCCGAACAAGATCATCCTCGACCGCGAAGCCGCTGTGCATGCGGCGTTCAAGGCGGCGCGCGAGGAGTACGTCAACCCCGATG
Source organism: uncultured bacterium (assembly GCA_905216075.1). Lineage (GTDB taxonomy): Bacteria > Actinomycetota > Coriobacteriia > Coriobacteriales > Coriobacteriaceae > Collinsella. Next base: position 3,574 of record CAJMSO010000211.1, read on the forward strand.
CTCCCACCATTGTCTTGCTGCTGGCAAAGGGTGACGAGGAGCTCATGCACGTGGGCGACGAGTTCGTGCCCATCGAGAGCGACCTTTCGCTGGCCAATCGCCTGATCGATGTTACCCAGTTTGACTAATGAACCATGATGGCGGCGGCGCCCTGAGTGCGCTGTCGCCATAAGCGTGTTCCCTCAATCAAAACATGCCGTCCAAGTCCAAACCCTTCTACGTAAACGGAGTAACCATGTCCCACAATACCCTGCCGACCGTCGCTGAGCTTTCGGGCGAGATGCGCGAGCGCTTGGCCAAGGTCAAGTACGTCTTTACCGACCTGGATGCCACGATGCTCGCACCCGGCTCGTGCGTGCTGCGCGACAA
>CAJMSO010000212.1 GCA_905216075.1 uncultured bacterium
AACCTTCCTCGACAGCCAGCGCGCGCTGGGCGATGATGGGGCCGTTGTCGTAGATCTCGTTGGCAAAGTGCACGGTCACACCGGTTACCTTGACGCCGCGCGCAAAGGCATCGTCGATCGCATGCGCGCCGGTAAAGCTCGGCAGCAGTGCCGGATGCAAGTTGACCACGCGGTTGGGAAACGCCGCCAGCAGCGGCGTGTGCACCATGCGCATGTAGCCGGCCATGACCACATACTCGCAGCCGCGCTCGAGAAGCTCGTGCGCGATGATCTCGTCGGCGGCAATAGGGTCGGCATAGACATCCTTGGACAGCGTGAGCGTCTGGATGCCCGCGCGCTCAGCGCGCTGCAAACCCTTAGCCGAGGGACGGCTCGACACCACAAGCTCAATCGAAGCGTTGAGCTTGCCGGCGGCGATCAGATCGATCAGCGCCTGCAGGTTGGTACCCGAACCGCTGATGAGCACACCGATCTTGAGCGGCTCGGCCGTATCGGTGCCGGTCGGACGGGTGTAGGGCACAAAGTCCAGGCCCTCGGCGGCAACCATCTGCTCGTTAGCGCTCATCGGGGTACACGACCTTACCGGAACCCTCGACGCACTCGCCCACGCGGAACGGCTTCTCGCCCAGCGCGACCAGAGCCTCGGTCACCGCGGCCTCGTCCTCGGGGGCGACGATCAGGCACAGGCCAACGCCCATGTTGAAGGTCTTGCACGCCTCGTTGGGCGCGAGCTCGGCCTGGCGCGACACGTAGGTGATGACGGGCGGAACGTCCCAACCCATCTCGGCGCCGTTGCGGGTGACCACGGCGTCGACGTCGTCGGCAAGCGCGCGGTTGAGGTTCTCGGTAATACCGCCGCCGGTGATGTGGGCAATAGCATGCACGTTGGCGCCGCCGCGCAGCAGCTCAAGAATCGGCTTCACATAAATTCGCGTGGGGGCCAGCAGGGCGTCAGCCAGCGAAGCGCCACCGAGCTCCTCGAGCGGACGGCTCAGCTCCTCGGCCTTAGCGGCGGCCTCGGGCGTGCCCGGCTTAATACCGTCGACGCCAATGACCTTACGCACGAGCGAGTAGCCGTTGGAGTGCACGCCGGTGGAAGGCAGGCCCAGGATCACGTCGCCGGGACGGACATTCGCGGGGTCGAGCATCTTGGGACGGTCGACGACGCCCACGGTAAAGCCGGCGAGGTCGTAGTCGGCGGGAGCCATAACGCCGGGGTGCTCGGCCATCTCGCCGCCCACGAGCGCGCAGCCCGCGAGCTTGCAGCCGTCGGCCACACCCTTGATGATCTTTGCCATGTGCTCGGCCTCAATGTGGCCGATGGCAACGTAATCCAGGAAGAACAGCGGCTCGGCGCCCGAAGCCAAAATGTCGTTGACGCACATGGCGACCAGGTCCTGGCCCACTGTCTCGTGACGGTCCATGATCTGGGCGAGCACGAGTTTGGTGCCCACGCCGTCGGTACCGCTGATCAGAATCGGGTCTTCCATATCCTTAAGCGCGGCGGCCGAGAATAAGCCACCAAAACCGCCGATGCCGCCGATAACCTCGGGGCGATTGGTGTCCTTGACCATCTGCTTAATCGCGTCGACGGCGCGGCCGCCCTCGGCGGTATCGACGCCGGCATCCTCATACGTCACATGCTTGCTGTCGCTCATCTGAGCCTTCCTCTCCCACTACCGTGGCGCCGCGCAGGCGCCAAACGGTACTCATAGTTGCGTTCATTTCGGCGCGCGCCATAACAACGCGCGCCGCTCAATCAACAAAACAGCAGGTAAAACCTACCAGAATAAACCTGTCCCTACATGGCAGGCTTTAGGCCTCGCCGTGCTCCTCTTCCCAGCTGCGGTCGTCGTATTTCTCGACCACGGCGTCGTCGTCAAAGTGCAGCGGCTTATCCAGGTTGCGGGGCTTAAAGCCCTCCATAAACTTATCGCGGCCAAAGCTCTCGGGAATCGCCACGGGGTAGCGGCCGGTAAAGCACGCATCGCAGTAACCGCCCTTGGGCATGACCTTAAGCAGGCCCTCGACCGAAAGGAAGGCCAGCGAATCGGCGCCGATATACTCGCAAATCTCGTCGACCGTCTTGTTGGCGCTGATAAGCTGCGACTGCACGTCGGTATCGATGCCGTAGAAGCACGGCCAGATGACCTCGGGCGAGTTGATGCGGATGTGAATCTCCTTGGCACCAGCGTTGCGCAGCATCTTGACGAGCTGCACCATGGTGGTGCCGCGCACGATGGAGTCGTCGATGACGACCAGGCGCTTGCCCTCGATGTTGTCGCGCAGCGGGTTGAGTTTCATACGCACGCCCATGGCGCGCAACTCCTGCGTAGGCTCGATAAACGTACGGCCCACGTAGCGGTTCTTGATGAGGCCCTCGCCAAAGGGAATACCGCTCTCGTGCGAATACCCCTCCGCGGGCGGCAGGCCGGAGTCGGGCACGCCGATGACCAGGTCGGCCTCGACGGGCTCCTCATGTGCCAGCTGACGACCCATGTCATAACGGCAGGCGTAGACGCTCTTGCCGTTCATGATGGAATCGGGGCGAGCAAAGTAGACCTGCTCAAAAATGCAGTTAGCAGGCTCTTCGGCGGCAGGCACGCCCTGCTCGGACACAAGGCCCTCGGCGCTGATGCGCAAAATCTCACCGGGACGGACGTCGCGGACGTACTCGGCGCCCACGATATCGAGCGCGCAGGTCTCGGAGGCAACGACCCAGCCGCCGGCGCGCGTGACATGGGTGGTGGCGTCGACCGTCGCGGCGCCGTCCTGCGACGGCAGCTGCGAAACGGATGCGGCATCGGCCTGGTCCAGGCCCTCGTCTACCAGCTTGCCCAGCACGAGCGGGCGAATGCCGTGCGGATCGCGGAAAGCGTAGAGCGCCTGCTCGTTGATGAGCGTCATGGCGTAGCCGCCGCGCACGAGCTCCATGGTCTTGCGAATGCCCTCACGCAGATGGCCTGTACGCTGAGTAAAGTAGCCAATGAGCTTGGTCGCGACCTCGGAATCCGAATTGGAGAGGAACGGCACGCCCAGCTCGATCAGCTGGCGGCGCAGCTCGTCGGTGTTGACCAGAGTGCCGTTGTGAGCAAGCGCGATAATGACGCTGTTGATAGTAGAAAGATGCGGCTGCGAGGATTCCCAGCTCTTGGCGCCGGCGGTGCCATAGCGCACGTGGCCCACGGCCAGCTGACCGGAGAGCGTCGACAGGTCGGCGTTGGAGAACACGCGGTCGAGCAGTCCCAGGTCCTTGCGAACCATAACCGTGCCGCCATCACCCACGGCGATTCCCGCCGATTCCTGGCCGCGATGCTGTAGCGCGCGCAGACCAAAGTACGTCAGTCGAGCCACGTCGCGATCGGGCGCCCACACACCAAAAATGCCGCATTCCTCATGCAGCTGGTCGGAGTCCGGATCATACGTCGACATGGTCTTCACCTGTCCCGCGGCGCGCTCGGCCGCGCGGATGGTTTCTTGAGACATGGCATCCCCTCAGAGCCTCGTTATTTGGCGTTACCTGCCCTATTATACGCACGGCAAGACAAGCACTCCCGCGCATGAACAGCGCTTTTTAAAAGCCCACCGAGCTTATAATCCGTTTTGCGGCCAAACATTTTATCGGGCAACCGCCTCGGGGCCCGCATACTTCCGTTGCGACGCGTCTCGCCCGCCGTTGGGGCTTGCATTGTTGCAATTGGGACGTTCGTCCTGTCTTTTGGCAGGTCGGCGGCGTATCCTTGTACCTACAGCAAAACGAGAAAGGTTATGTATGGATCGAAACGAACTCGACCCCAGCGTCCCCAGCGCCACGGAGGTCAAGAAGATCCCCCTCATCATTAAGGTGTACGCCGTCCTGTGCATCCTGTCCGGCGTGGGCACGCTCCCCTCGGTCGGCGCCTTTATGTGGCAGG
>CAJMSO010000213.1 GCA_905216075.1 uncultured bacterium
CCGCCACGAGCGGCGACAGACGCCCGGCATCGTCCACGGCAAAGCGCGGGCGCAGGCGAGCGAGCGTCTCGCCCTCGACCCACTCCATGACAATCGCGGGCACGCCGTCGACCTCGCCCCACCCGTACAAGCGGGGAAAGCCCTTAAGGCCCGAAAGGGCACGATGGCATTCATATTCCTCGCGAAACGCCGCCTTGAACTTGGTGACCAGCGCCTCGTGGGCGACATCGTCATCAAATTCGTCGCGCGTTGGCAAGATGAGCTGCTTGAGCGCCACGGCCTCGCCCTGCGCGTTGACGGTACGCGTCACACGGCCGATACCACCGCGGCGCATGGTGGCGTCATCGGCAAACAGCATCGTAAAACGGCGAAGGTAGGCGGGAAGCTCGTCCGTGCCCAGGGCGACGGCCGGCTCAAACCCGTCGACGCGCGCCAGGCGCAGGCCCACCATGGGATCACGGTTGAGCGACTGGGCTACCGCAGAAGCGAGATCGTTCGTCATAGGGCGATCGCCGCCACATTGGTGTTGAAGTTGTTGAGCGCGACGTCGTCATCGCCGTAATGCCCCACCCATTGGCACAGATTGGTGTAGCAGCCCCATAGGTTGGCGTATTGCTGATACCACTTTGAGTGGGGAGAAAACGTTTGCCGGCCAAACTCGGCACGGATAACAAACATATCGTTGGCCAGGCTATCGCACGGCCCATAGTCCCCCGTGGAATTATAGGTCGAAACCGCGCTGTTGGCGCGGGCAACATAGCCATCGAGCATGTTGTATTTGGTCACGAGCCAATTGTGGATGCTCTCCTCCTCGGCAGCCGAGAGACCACCCGAGCCCGCGTCCCCGCCGGCACCGCCGTCCGTCGAGCCGCCACTCGAAGATCCACCGCCAGAGGCGGAGCCCGAACCGGAACCGCCGCCCGAGCCCGTCGAGCCGGCGCCAGAACCGGACCCCTCCGAGCCGTCGGGCTTACCCGCCTGCTGCGTATCCTGCTCCTTCTGCTGCTCTGTCTTGTTAACGACAGAAGCCACGCTGTTATTGGAAAGCTTCGTAATGACCTTGGTGTTGGTGAGCACGATGGTCTTGCCGTTTGCCAGCGTGACCTCGTTGTCCGGTGCTTCGCCCTCGTCCGCGGGGTCGACACCAAACACAACGTGCGAGACCACGCTCGCCCACGCAAATCCAGTTGTCGTTCCCAAGTCGCTTTTGGTCTTGCGCCCAATATGCAGCTCGCGCGCAGCATGCGCCTGCACCATGGACGGCACCGTCATGCCATAAGCCGAAACACCGGCTATGACCAGTACGAGCGAGCAAGACAGCAGCACATACGCCCGAGGCGCCAGGCCCAACCGGCGCCGCATGCGCACCGCGGCGCCATGCTTTGTCTGAGTGCCCCCGGGCCGCATGCGTTCTCCTCCAACAAAAACACGCCGCTTAAAAGCGGCGCATTCTTTCATATCCACATTTGAGTGTATCAGCGAACCAAAAAGGTTGCGCAACGAATGGGCAAATTCGAGATGCGAGCGGACCCATCCACGCGATAAGCGGATGAAAAGCAGGTTTGTTGTACAACAGATGCATGAACGCGCGCCCAATTATGAGTGCCCCGTGCGGCAGGCCGACGGGACATGCCGTGGAGCTGACGCCACCTAAATCGCACGGCGGGCCTCGATGGCGCGGCCAAGCGTAAGCTCGTCGGCATACTCCAGGTCGCCGCCCACGGGAAGGCCGCTTGCCAGACGCGACACCTCGACGCCCAACGGCTTGATGGTACGGGCCAGATAGCTCGCCGTGGTCTCGCCCTCGATGTTGGGGTTGGTGGCGATGATGACCTCATGGATATCCTCGTGGCCCAGACGCGCCAGCAGCTCGCGGATGTGCAGTTGCTCGGGACCGATCTTGTCCATGGGGCTGATCACGCCGCCCAGCACATGGTACAGGCCATGGTAGCTGCCCGTGCGCTCGATTGCCTGGACGTCGCGCGGCTCGCCCACCACGCAAATGCGAGTGGTATCGCGCATCGGGTCCTGGCAGATGGAGCACTCGTCGGCCGTGGCGTAGTTAAAGCAACGGCTGCAAAAGTGGACCTCCTGCTTGACCTCCAGGATGGCCTCGGCCAGGCGGCGCGCCTCCTCGGCGTCGGCCTCCAACAGGTAATAGGCGATGCGCTGGGCCGACTTGGGACCAATGCCCGGCAGACGGCCCAGCTCATCGAGCAGTTTTTGCAGACTGTGGTTGGCACTCATATATATGCGTGTCTTAGAACGGCATGCCCGGGATGTTGAGGCCGCCGGTGATGGCGCCCATCTGCTTGTTGGCGAGCTCGTTGACGCCGCGGACGGCCTCGTTGACGGCAGCCATGATCATGTCCTGCAACATATCGACGTCCTCGGGATCGAGGGCATCGGGATCGATGGTGAGGTTGACGAGCTCCATCTCGCCGTTAACGGTCACCTTGACCATGCCGCCGCCGGCAGAGGCGTCGACGGTCTGAGACTTGAGGTTCTCCTGCGCGGCGGCAAGCTGCTCCTGCATCTTGCGAGCCTGCTTCATCATCTGCTGCATGTTCATACCGGCCATAATGGCTCCTTTACGTGCGGCCGCGCAACGAGCTGCAAGGGCAGCCGGAGCACGGCGGGACTTTCAAACTCAAAAATCGTACCACGGCGCGAGGCCAGCGAGCGGGGCGGACACACTACCTCAGTCGATATACATGTCCCGGAGTGCAAGCCGCACCCAAAGATTATGCGAAGTTGAATAATTCGCATCTGCATAATATTGAAAGCTAAATCTTGTAGAGCCGGAATCCGACATTTTTTGCGTACCACTAAGCGGCTAAATGCCGAGCCACTACTCGAGGCGGTACGCATGACGGCGGGGTATAATTTGATTGCCATAGATAGCAATTTGGAGGTGCCCCATGAATGCCCCCGACGCGCTCCAAAACATCCGCTCAAAACACCCCGTTGCATATTTGGTTCTCTATCTCTTTGTCGGCTGGGCATTGCTGGTTGTCATCACCCATGCCATAGCCTTTGGAGCAGAACTGCTGGTAGCCAGCTCGGATCAGCCCGCCGTCAAATGGGAAGCGACCGACGAGTGCACCGATGGAACCCGAACCGTCTACTACAACAGCCCATCCCTCTACCAAGAGTTCAAGGTCAAGATAAAGGACTTCAAGATTGTCGATGCCGAACTGGGCTCTTTAGTGACAATCGGAGCAACCATCAACGCCGAACAAGTCGAGTACACGGACAGTCATGCGACGTATCGTATCGACCTCAGCATCCTAGGCCGACCGTCACGCACCTGTCTGCTCGAATGCGATATACGCGGCACCACGTTGCACATGTCCGAAATACAGATGCGCCCGGACAAAGAGATCTCTTCTTGAGCAGTATACCCGCCCGCACGGTTACTCCACCGGCTTGAAGATGGTGGCCTGGCCGAAGACGCTGCGGATGAGGGCCTTGGCCTCGTCCTCGGTCTGCGGGATGCTCGGGGCTGCACCCTGATGGCCGAAGGGGCTGCCCGCACCGGGGTTGGACTCCCAGGGAGCTGCAGGAGCGCCCTCCTCTTTGGGGGCAGTTGCAGCGGACCTGGGCGCGGACGCCGCACCCGGCACGTCGAACGGAGGCAGATCGTCCCCGCTCGCATCGACAGCGAAGCCGCCAACCATAGCGTCGTCGTAGGGCACCTGCTCGGATTCCCACGGCGCGGACTGCGCGACAGGCTGAGCCTTGGGAGCGGACGCGCGCTCGGGCGCACGAGGTGCGGGTTCGGTCGGGAGCTTACCCGTGGCAGGAGCGCCGGCGGGGTTGTCGGAGCGTAGCCAGGGGGCTTTGCCCAGGTCAGACGACTTGGGCGCGGGCGAGACGGGCTTGGGCGCGGGTGTCGGAGGAGCCGGTTTGG
>CAJMSO010000214.1 GCA_905216075.1 uncultured bacterium
TGCCTGTTCATCGACGGCAAGCCACTCTACGAATCGAGCGACATCATCGCGTGGGTGCAGGAGAACCTGCTCTAGTGCAACACAGCCATTGGGGACGTTCTTAAATGACTAGTCGTTAAAGAACGTCCCCAACGACCAACTAGCTGTGGAAGCGGGCTATGGGTGCAAGTGGCTGCTCGCGAAAGACGCGCTCGACGGCGGCGCGGTATTCGTCGACCTTTTTAGTCTTACGTACGAGCTTGTGAACGGTAGTGGGGTCGGCGAAAGCGCACTTGGCGTAGAACCACCACTCCTTCATACGAAAGACCGCGTTACCGCCAATCTCTTCTGCATAGGCCGCAAACAGCGTGTCGTGGAAGCGCTGCAGCTCAGCAGCCGTTGCAGCAGGGCCGCCCTTGACCATGCGAGCCAGCGCGGGGTTCGCAAGCAAGCCACGCCCCAGCATCACATGGCGTGTACCGGGATAGGCCTCCACCAGCGCATCCATATCCTCAAGATCAAAAATGTCGCCGTTGTAGGCGACCGGAAACGGCGCGCGCTCCAGCGTCTCGCCATAGAACTCCTTGCGCGGCGAGCCCGTATAGCGGTCCTTTTGCACGCGCGGGTGCACAATCAGCTCTGCCAGCGGCATGCGGCAATATAGATCGAGCACGCGCTCGTATTCGTCGTCATTCTCCAGCCCCAGCCTGGTCTTTACCGACACCGGCAACGGCGACCGCTCGCACACATCGCTCAAGAACACCTCGAGCTCGTCGAGATTGCGCAAGAAACCCGAACCCTTGCCCTTGGCGACAACCGTTCCCGAAGGGCAACCCAGGTTGAGATTGACCTCGCGGTAACCCATGTCGGCGAGCACCTGTGCCGCCCACACAAACTCGTCCGCGTTCTTGGACATCAGCTGAGGCACCACGTTGAGCCCCTGGTTATTGGCAGGATCGATCTCCTTAAATGCCTTGCCGCCAAAGCGGTTTCCCACCCGCGGCGGCGGCAAAAACGGCGTGTAATAGCAATCGAGCGCGCCGAAGCACTCCGCATGCACGCGACGGAACTCATGCCCGGTAATCCCCTCCATAGGGGCCAGCGAAAGGATCATCAACATCTGCTCTCAGATCAATGCGGCAAAGGGACCGCCCCTTTGTCACATGCATTATGCCTTGTGCTCCAGATGATTCACAAGGCAGAGGTAGCAGCTTGACGATAATCACCCTTCCATCCGTCGCCTCACGCAACGAAGGCGAATGGTTTTCCGCGAAGTGAACGAGTGAAATCGGACCCCCGAAGCATCGACACTTTTGGAGAGGCATTTCCTGCGGTTTTGTCGCTCAAATCCTACGGTTTTTGCATCCAAAAGTGCGAATGCTTCAGGGGTCCAAATTAGGTCGTTCACTTCGCGGAAAACCATTCGCCTTCGATTTGCTGTTTGTGGGCATCGGCAGCGGCTTCATGCTCCAAAAGACGACGTTCGCGATCAAACGATCACCAACAGCACGCTGTTGACCGCTATATGAACAACAGACGTCCTTCACTCATCTATACTCAAGAGCATGCGCGCATCGCCCCCGAATAACGATGAGAGCCGAGGCCCCATGCAGCAGCTCACCGAACAAGAAAAGAAACGCATCCGGCGGTACTGCACATACCCCAAAATCGCAGCGACCGCACTCGTCATGTCGTTCGTAGCATGCCTGCTGATGTTGCCACTCCAAATGATCAACGATATCGCGTTCCACCAAAAGGAATTCCAACCCGCGGGCATATATACCGCCATCGCACTCACCGCAATCGAACTCGCCATCTTTTGCTATTGCGCTCTTGCGCCGCGCTTTGGAATGCAGGGCAAACAGTGGAAGGAGCTGCAGAGCAGGCTTGCGGTGGCCCAAACCAACAAAGACCGTTCCGCGGAGGTCGCCGGTGTGCTCGCCACGCAAGCTGCCGGCCGCCTGCTCAAGAACAGTGACAACGATCTCGCACGCAACCTGGGCGGCGCCGCAGAGATTGCCGGCGCCGTAGGGGCAGTTGCCACCGCGGCGGACGTGCTAGCCGAAACCTCGAGCAATGCCGAGGCCATGGCGGCCGCATACGACGTGACGATTCCAAGCGTCAAGAAGCAGATCATAGCTCTCGCAGTGGCGCCCGCCATTGTGCTGCTTGGCGTCTACATCCCGCAGTTTGTCCAGGGGAATAACGAGCTTCAGGTAAGAAAGGCTGCAGCCGCCGAGCAGCTCGCCATCGCGCAAGATGCCTTGGAGCCCGTGTGCGAACGCGTCGCAACAGACGACCCATACGAGTCGTATCACGACTACGGCTACCGCATAATCGGCTATCTGCGCGATAATGACCTCGGCGCTCAAGTAGCCTATGTCTACCTTTCTTTCGATGCAGATGGCATGCTCACGGACGTCGATTACACCAGTCAGATCGACCCCGAGGCAAGTCTTGCAGACAACCTCGCTCGCGCCGAGCAGGACATCGCGACGCTCTGCGCCCCGCTCAACAGGCTAGACATTTCTGTTGCCACGCCGGGCCTCCTCGCGCCATGCAGCCTGTCGGATGAATTTAAGCAAGCATTTTTAGCCGGATCCCTATATGAAGAAATCAGCATCAAGACGGAGGACGAATCTATCAAGTCGTACTACACCTTTGACACCAAGCCCAAAGAAGAGTTCGACAAGTACACCCGTCCGGAGATTAGGCTCATGCTCTCTGCAAAGAAGAACTAAAGGCTTACGCTCTAATTTCCGCTCGCAAACGCCGTCTATATCTCGAGGTCTAATACTTTCCCCAGAAGTGAATGGCTGTATTTTGACCCCCGAAGCATCGACATTTTCTGACGCCAAAACCGCAGGATTCAACGATCAAAACCGCAGGAAATTGCATCTCAAAAGTGTCGATGCTTCGGGGGTCCATTTTGACTCGTTCACTTCTTGGAAAAGTATTAGACCCCGATTTCGCGAGGGTCTCAATGTAACAAAGGGACTGTCCCTTTGCCACATTATTCGGAGCGCAGGGCTTCTACGGGGTCTTTCTTGGACGCGCTGCGGGCGGGCAGCAGGCCGGCAACAACCGTCAGCAGCACCGAAATCGCGATGAGCACCAGCGCATCCTGCACGGGCAGGCTCATCAGATTGGGCACTTGTTTGGCAGCAAGCGCCCAGGCATTAACCGGAAAGCTCACGGCCACCACGACGACAATGGCAAAGACGCCGGCGATGAGGCCCTCGATAAAGGTCTCGGCATTGAATACGTTGGCCACGTTGCGCTTCGACGCGCCGATCGCACGCAGGATGCCAATCTCCTTTTTGCGCTCCAGCACGCTGATGTAGGTGATGATGCCGATCATGATGGAGCTCACCACCAGGCTGATACTCACGAATGCGATGAGCACCAAGCTGATGGTGTTCACGATGTCGGTCACCGAACCCATGATGATGCCCATGTAGTCGGTGTACGAAATTGCCCGATCATCATGGCCAGCGGCTTTGACCTGCTTGTTGTACGCATCGATGTGATCGAGTACGCGCTCCTTGGCCTCAAAGTCGCGCGGGAAAATCTTAACCGAGATGGGGTCTGCCTCATCCGCATAGCCCAACGTGGTCAGATTGTTGTCGTAGGTGAGCTTCGACGCCTTGGCATAGCTCATCATGAGCGAACTCAGATCCTCGGCGTCCATGTTGAAATGGATGGCACGAGCAAAGGCACTCGCATCCACGTGCATGGCGCTCGCCAGGTTGGCAAAACTCGAAGACATCTGTGTCGCCATCTGGTCCATGAGCCCTGCCATGAGCCCTGCCGCGCCCGCCTTGAGCTGGGACGATACCGTCGATGCTATCTGCTCGCTGATCGCCTTCATCACCTGATCCATAGCCTGCTGCAGATACGGAGCCAGCTGCTTTTGCACA
>CAJMSO010000215.1 GCA_905216075.1 uncultured bacterium
GTCGCGGTAATCGCGGTGTTGCCGTGCACGGTTCCCGTGACGATAACGCCCTTGGACACCGGCGTGGGAATGGGATAGAGCGGCATGAGCGCACGTGGCTCCTTGTCCAGCACCACAATATTGCCCTGGCGCCAAACCATCTGGAACTCCTCGGCGCCCGCCATATGCGAGATGTCTGCGGCTCCGTTGCCTGCGGCGTTGATCAGGTAATGGCAGTGCACGTCGCCGGCGGGCGTCATCAGCGTAAAGCGCGCGGCTCCGTCATCCGAGCCGGCAACCTCAATGGCCTCCACCGGTGCGGAGCGCATAAACGTCACCCCGTTGGCGACCGCGTTCTCCAGCGCGGCGATGGCGACCTCAAACGGGTCGACGTAACCGGTCGAAGGGCACCACAACGCGCACGTCGCCTTAGCACTCGCGCGCGGCTCCAGCTTGTGGATGCGCTCGGGGCCGATAATCGACAGCTCGGGCACGCCGTTGGCAAGGCCATTCCGGCGCAGCTTCTCCAGGTGCGCACGGTCTTCATCGTTGAAGCCCAGCACCATCGACCCGGTTCGGCAAAACAAAAATCCCATCTCCTGGGCCCACGTGCCATATAGCTCGCAACCACGGGCGTTGACCTGCGCCTTGACCGTGCCCGGCGCCGGATCGTAGCCGGCGTGCACCAGGCCGCCGTTGGCCTTCGACGCGCCAAGGGCGATGTCGTTGGCCGCCTCGACCACACAAATGGACAGGTCATAGCGTGCGAGCTGCCGCGCGATGGCGCACCCGGTGATGCCCGCGCCCACAATCGCGATATCAAACGTTTCTGCCACGGTGCCTCCCAGACAAGTTGACAGGCCGTCAATAGGACTATCCTACGGTCTGCACGCCCCCAGTGCGGCGGCAATGCGGCGAACAGCCCCGCAACACCCGCCAACGGCAGGCGAGGGGAAGCTCGGTAACGTCGACGTTTTTGTCTGCTGACCCCGGTGCCGGAGGTTTGTCTCGATCTGTAACAGTAAGAAGGTTTTTGAGGTCCAAGATGTTACAGATTGAGATTGAAGCCGGGGAGAGATTCTTCTGTCTCGATCTGTAACATCTGGGGACTGTTTTGGGGTCTAGTTGTGGCAGTACTGACCAGTAAGAACGACAAAATCGAACACACTGCTTACCTGCGAGTTTAAGTACGGCAACAACGGCACAAGCGCGTAAAAACGGGTTAGCACATGCACTTGGGATAATTTGGGGATACGAAAGCCACACGGACGTGCACCCCAAATATCCGTGTTTATTAACACAAAGATCACCATGCCGCCCAGGGTCGTGATGTCGTCGGGCAGCTCGTAGCTCCTCCCAGTCATTCCTCTTCCTCCATCCCTATGCGGCCTCGTCCGTGTTCCAGCCCATCAGGTCGTTGGGCGGACAACCAAGAACCTGCGAGATAGCCAAGAGCTTGTCGGCTCCAGGAATGTAATCGCCACTCTCGTACTTCGCGAAAGTGCTGACGTTCATTCCGACTTTGGAAGCGACCTCAGCCTGAGAAAGGTCAGCTCGGGCGCGTGCGGCGCGGATATCCCCGCCAGCTCCTTACTGAAGTCCATTCGTTCCTCCTTAGAGACGTTTTTCTGTCTGTCGAATTTCAATATGAATAGTTTTATGCCCCTGTTAATCAAATGAGCAACATTTTTTTGTGTAAAGACATTTTTTGTTTACTATTCACTTAACGTAAAGAAAGGAGTGAGGATGAACCTTCGTCTAAGAGAGCGCCGAGAAGCCCAGGGGCTAAACCAAAAGGAGCTAGCACAAAAAGTCGGCAAGTCATTCCGAACTATTCAGTCTTGGGAGCGCGAGGAGAGCTATCCGAATGCAGAGCTCGTGGGTGCGCTCTGCGAAGTATTCAACACCGACCCCAACGACCTGCTCGGATGGTACGAGGAGCATCCCGAGGGCAAGCCGACGGCGCCGGCAGGCGCGGAGGGCGAGCTGATCACCTGCTACCGGCAGAGCACCGAGAAGAGGCGCTCGAAGATCTTGGAGACGGCACGCGACCAGGCCGAGCTGTCCCAAGCTCAGGCTGCAGCGCCTGAAGGCGAAGGGCTGGAAGCGGATCAAGTAAGGTCCGCGTAGGCATTCAACGGAAAGGAAGATATATGGAAGACCCTATCCAGGCCGAGATCGTCCTGTACCAGTCCGAGGGGACAAACGTGCCGGTGCAGGTGCGCTACATGAACGAAACGCTTTGGATGCCCCAGAAGGAAATCGCCGAGCTGTTCGACAAGGACAAGTCGACCATCTCGCGCCACATGAAGAACATCTTCGAAGAGGGTGAGCTTGCCCGAGACGCAGTTGTTGCAAAAATTGCAACAACTGCCTCAGATGGCAAGACATATATGGTCGACTTCTACGCGCTCGATGCCATCATTGCCGTCGGATACCGCGTGAACTCGCTGCGCGCGACCCGTTTCCGCCAGTGGGCCACGGCGACCCTCAAGGAGTACATCACCAAGGGTTTCGTCCTCAACGACGACATGCTCAAGAACGGCCGGCCCTTCGGCAAGGACTACTTCGACGAGCTGCTCGCCCGCATCCGCGACATCCGCGCGAGCGAGCGGCGCGTGTGGCTCAAGATCACCGACATATTCCAGGAGTGCAGCTTCGACTACGACAAGGACTCGACCATGGCCAAGAACTTCTACGCCGCGGTCCAGAACAAGATGCACTACGCCGTCACCGGGCACACCGCGGCCGAGATCGTCCAGGGGCGCTCCGACCCCTCCAAGCCCAACATGGGGCTCACGTCGTGGAAGGGAGGCCCCGAGGGCCGCATCCACTCCTCGGACGTCACCGTGGCCAAGAACTACCTGTCCGAGGACGAGATCAGGCAGCTGAACCGCCTCGTCACGATGCTGCTCGACACGCTCGAGGACAGGGCCGAGCGGCACGTCCTTACGAGCATGGAGGACTGCGAGCGCCTGCTCGACGGCTTCCTGACATTCAGCGGGCGCGAGGTGCTCAAGGGGCTCGGCAACCGCAACAAGAAGACGGCCGACAAGATCGCCAAGGAGCGCTTCCATGAGTTCCAGAAGCTCCAGGACAAGGCCTACGAGAACGACTTCGAGCGTATGACGAAGCGTCTGAACGGCAAGGCGTGACGGGCACAAGGGCCTATCAAAACGCCAGTTGTTCCCCATTTTCGTGGGGTCGCGAAAATGGGTGACGGCTTGACCGCGCCGACGGCAAACGGTAATTTGGACAGCGGTATTGACGCGGGGACCCCACGGGGCCAGCGTCCAAAGGAAAGGCGGCTGTCCCCGAGGACAGTCGCCTTTCTTCGTTTATGAGCATTCCAACGAGAGGATAGAATTATCCACCGAGGTGATTCGGATATGGAGACATGTGATGGAGCGTAAAACAATAACCTTCAAATTCGAGGGTGATCTGGAAGGGGTCTCAGTCGGCACGTTCACCGCGGCGCTCCTCGGCTACTCGAGGGCCGTACAGGCTTCGGCAAGAGAACTTGATCCGAATGCGGTCATCGACGTCGAGATAACCGCAACTCGCCCCGGCTGCCTGGAAGCCATTCTCCAAGCGGTCGTAAAAGACCTGCCAGGCATACTTGGGACACTGAGCCAAACGAGCGATCAGCTCGAGCCGCTGCTGAGCGCCTTCAAGGGCTATCTCGAGCTCCGCCGGTTCCTCGGCAAGAACGGAGCACCGAAAAGCGTCGAGCGCGTTGGCGACGGCATCTCGGTAACCGCTGGCAACAACTCAGTCATCAATATCACGCAGAACGTCTATAAGGTCAGTGGCTCCAATGAGGTCGACTCCGCCGTCTCGTCAATGTTCGGCGCGCTCGCGGACAACGAGAAGATCGGCGGCCTATCGATAAGCGGAGACGGTGTCGACGGCTTCGAAT
>CAJMSO010000216.1 GCA_905216075.1 uncultured bacterium
TTAACTTTAAATGAAGCAAAATCCTTATCTGATGAGCATCATATTGATTTTTATATGCAAGAGGTCATAAACGGTAGCGACACAATTGACTTGCCCCAACGGCTTCATATTTCAGAGGTGACCTGGATCCTAGATTCTATTCACGCTGTCAGGTATAAGGGACATTTGACCAAAGTAAAGCGACGGCTAACTAGTCTAAATCCAGCTGATCGAATCTGGCTGGATTCCAAGACCTCTGTCGTGCTCGTTGAGCCATTTGCCTACTTCTATAATTCTGAATACCATCATGTCTATGCTGTTTCCCAGTTGGTATACCTTAAGTTGGCCCGTTTATTGGAGGCCGATTGTAGCATTTCTCTTATTCTTGATCAGGGCGACCTCGAGCTGACAAGGGCGATAGAAGAACTGTTGCATTATGGATTGCTGAATACAAATATCGATGCCGATTATGTAATGCACGATAATGGTTTTCAATTGGTTAAAAGTTCGTTTGTTAAGGAAGTCGGACGCTCAAAAGAGGGGTTAAGAGTACTGCTGAGTTGTGCCACCCATAGAATGTGTGCGGTTAATGATTTTTCGTTCGCTTTGCTTTCGTTGTTTGAAAAGCCGATTACTAAGAACGAGGTGCGCGACATTTTGAAAAAAGAGGGACTATCGGCAAACGAGGAGCAATTAAACAAGTTGGTTGATAATTGCATGAAAGCAGATATACTACAATTGATTAGATAGAGGAGGTTTCTACATGGACGTTATTAACAAAGATCTCTTGGAGCAACTGAAAGAGTCTCAGGAAGAGGGCGTCGTGGTAGAAGTGTTCGACTTTGAGGACTACATGGATAAATTCTGCCATTAGTTTCGGAATTTACTCGCCTCGCTTAAAGGAGAAGTCGATTATCGATTTCTCCTTTTTTAATTAAAGATATTTTTGAAATACATGCTCTTAGCACAGGTTGGCCTCTCAGTAAACTGGGAGGTTGCTTTGGCTAGTTAGAGATATGTGAACGTCCGTTAGACTGAATCTCAGGGTAGAAGGGGCCTCCAGTGTCCAGATCAACAAGGCAATGCTGCGTTTCGGCTAATAAGAACGATGGCTTTTTGCGTGTGGCGGCGGCGTCGCCGCAGATTCGCGTGGCCGATGTCGAGGGCAATGCCGAGGTTGCGTTAGCGGCTGTTCGCGCGGCTGTCGAGCGCGGCGTTCGTGCTCTGGTGCTGCCCGAGCTCAACTTGTGCGGCTATACCGCGGCCGATCTGTTCCATAACCGCACATTACTGCATGCCTGCGAGGCTGCTTTGGTGCATATCCTCGATGAGACTCGTGAGCTGCCGATTGTCTTTACCATCGGTCTTCCCGTTGCAGTTGCCGAGAATATCTACAACTGCGCCGCCGTGTGCTGCGCGGGCGAGCTTTTGGGTCTTACGGCCAAGAAGTATCTGCCCAACTATGGCGAGTTCTACGAGCGCCGCTGGTTTGCTCCGGCGCCCGCAGATCCTGTGTGGGTCGAGTTTGCCGGTCAGGGTCCGGTTCCGCTGGGTTCGGGGCTTGTCTACCGCTGCTGTGATGAGGGTGCCGAGGATTTGGTGCTGGGCGTCGAGGTCTGTGAGGACCTGTGGGTACCTGCGCCGCCCTCGACCGAGATGGCGCTTGCCGGTGCGACGGTGATTCTCAACCCGTCGGCCTCGGACGAGATTATCGGCAAGGCAGACTATCGCCGCAGCCTCATCTCCAATCAGAGCGCGCGCCTGTACTGCGCCTATGCCTATGCAGATGCGAGCGAGGGCGAGTCCACGACCGACATGGTCTTTGCGGGGGAGAACCTCGTCTACGAAAACGGCTCCAAGCTCGCCGCGACCAAACTGCTTACCTGCGATATGGCCATCGCCGATGTCGATCTTGACCGCCTGGTTGCCGAGCGCCGTCGCTCGACGACGTGGACGCGCGCGGACGATGCGCCGGAGGCCGCGACCGTTGAGTTTTCGTTTGAGGGCGTGCTGGCCAAAGAGCCTGTCCTGCGCGATGCACTCGACATTGACCGTGTCTTCCCCCGTGCGCCCTTTGTGCCGGCCGACCATGGCGACCTGGCCGAGCGTTGCGAGACCATCCTCGACCTGCAGACCGCCGGCCTTAAGACCCGCCTTGCCCATACGGGTACCAAGGCTGCAGTCATCGGTCTTTCGGGCGGCCTGGACTCCACGCTGGCACTGCTTGTGACCGTGCGTGCCTTCGATGCGCTGGGGCTGCCGCGTATGGGTATCACGGCGGTCTCCATGCCAGGTTTTGGCACGACGCATCGCACCAAGTCGAATGCCGAGTCGCTCGCTCGCGACCTGGGTGTGAGCTTCCGCGAGGTTTCGATCCACGCGGCTGTGGAGCAGCACTTCAAGGACATTGAGCACGATTCGGCCGTGCAGGACGTGACCTACGAGAACAGCCAGGCCCGCGAGCGTACGCAGATTCTGATGGACCTGGCCAACCAGGCTGGCGGCTTTGTCATCGGAACCGGCGACCTGTCGGAGCTGGCGCTCGGCTGGGCTACCTATAACGGCGACCACATGAGCATGTACGCCGTCAACGCGAGCGTGCCCAAGACGCTTGTGCGCCATCTGGTGCGCTATGCGGCTGATGTCTTTGGCGGGCGTATTGCCGAGGTCTTGCTCGATATCCTCGATACGCCGGTATCTCCCGAGCTTCTGCCGCCCACGGGCGACGGCGAGATTGCGCAGAAGACCGAGGATTTGGTGGGCCCGTACGAGCTGCACGACTACTTCCTCTACTACCTGCTGCGTTTTGGTTTTGAGCCGGGCAAGATCTACCGCATGGCGCTCAAGAGCTTCGAGGGCGTCTACGACGCCAAGACCGTCCACACGTGGTTGCGTACGTTCTATCGTCGCTTCTTTGCCCAGCAGTTTAAGCGCAGCTGCCTGCCCGATGGTCCCAAGGTGGGCTCGGTGACGCTCAGCCCGCGCGGCGATTGGCGTATGCCGAGTGACGCCAGCTCACGTTTGTGGCTTGCGCAGATCGACGCGCTCAATCCAATTGACTAAGGTTGGCTAAATTGAACCAATACGGGGGTTGCAAGCGTTACACTTTTGCAATCTGATGGCCCGTATCGCGCGGCGCTCTTGTCGGAGCGCCGCGTTTTTTATATCGAAAGGTGGCACCATGCAGGCATCGCAGCGTCTCGACCGCTTTGGCGCGGAGGTCTTCGCCTCGCTCAACAACAAGCTTCTCGCGCTGAAGGCTCAGGGCAAGACCATTTATAACATGAGCGTGGGCACGCCCGACTTTAAGCCGTACGACCACGTGGTCGAGGCGCTGACCCAGGCTGCGCAGGACCCAGAGATGTGGAAGTATGCCCTGCGTGACCTGCCGGAACTCAAGCAAGCCGTGTGCGACTACTATGAGCGCCGCTTTGGCGTTTCGGGCATTACACCGTCCATGGTGCAGTCGTGCAACGGCACGCAGGAGGGCGTGGGTCATTTGGGCCTGGCCCTGCTCGATCCGGGTGACACTATTCTGGTTCCCGATCCGTGCTACCCGGTCTTTGAGGCGGGCGCCAAGATCGCCGATGCCAAGCTCGAATACTATCCGTTGGTTGCCGAGCACAATTACCTGCCCTATGTGGCGGGTATCGATCCCGAGGTGGCCGATCGTGCCAAGTATATGATCGTGTCGCTGCCCGCGAACCCGGTGGGCTCGGTGGGCACGCCCGAGATCTACGAGGAGATCATCGCTTTCGCCCGTGAGCACGACCTGCTCATCGTCCATGACAACGCGTACTCCGACATCGTGTTCGACGGCGAGCCGGGTGGCAGCTTTTTGCAGTATCCCGGTGCGCTCGAGGTGGGCGTGGAGTTCTTCTCGCTTTCCAAGTCGTTTAACGTCACCGGTGCCCGCA
>CAJMSO010000217.1 GCA_905216075.1 uncultured bacterium
GAGGTGATGCAATGGTCCATGTCCTTGGCGGCGTTATACGAGGGAATACCGAATGTTATGACTTTATGCATGGCAGGCGATAATCTCATCCGAAAGATCGAGGGCGGAATTGGTCACAGCGTCCATATCGTAGTAACGATACTCGGCCAGACGACCCACCGGGTGGAAGTTCGTCAGGTTCTGGACGCGCTCAAGATAGCGCTCATAGAGCTCACGGTTCTCGGGCTCCAGAATGGCGTAATAGGGCGTCTCGCCCGAGCCGGGCGTATAGGCCTTGGAATACTCCTTCATGATGGTGGTCTTGCCGGGCAGGACCTGGCCAGTCATGTTCTTGAACTCGGTGATACGCGTGTAATCCTCGCTCGTGGTGTAGTTGACGGTGCCCACGGGCTGGAACTGGTCCATATCGAGCGTCTCGAACTTCATATCGAGCGTGCGGTACGGCAGCGCGCCCAGGTCGAGGTTGAACAGCTCGTCGAGTGGACCGGTGTAGACGATCTCGCCACCATAGACCTTGTCGTCGATCTTGACGGTGGTCTCGTCGATTTCAAAGAGGTCACGGGCGTCCACGTCACAGAATACGTCGATCAGATCGTGATCGAGCATATGCTCGAACAGCGCGGTATAGCCGTCCTGCGGCATGCCCTGGAAAGGAGCCTGCGGGAAGTAGCGATCGTCATCGCCCACAAAGACGGGAACGCGGCCGGTGATCGAGGGGTCGATCTGATCGGGCGTCTGGCCCCACTGCTTCATGGTGTAATGCAAAAAGACGTTCTCGTAGACGTAATCGGCGACCTCGGCAAGATCCGGGTCGTTCTTCTTGCGCAGCTCCATGATGGGCACCTTGACGTCCTTGCCAAAGGTCTCCACGAGCTTCTGATACAGCTCCTCGCCGCGCTCATCGCCAAAGGCGAGCTTGAGGCTCGCGTGGTTAAAGGGCACGGGCATAAGGGTGCCGTTGATATTGGCAAGCACCTTGTGCTGGTAGTCCGTCCACTTGGTAAAGCGCGACAGGAAATTGTGAACGCGCTCATTAAAGGTATGGTAGATGTGCGGACCATACTCGTGGACCAGGATTCCGGCCTCATCAGCGCAGTCGTAGGCGTTGCCCGCAATGTGGCTACGGCGCTCCAGAACGGCAACGCGATAGCCGATGGTCTCGGCGAGACGGCGGGCACAAACGGCACCGGCATATCCGGCACCGACGACAATCATGTCGTATGCGCCGGCGTTAAAGCCTTCAGGCAGGCCTGAGGTAATCTGCATCGATACTCCTTGTCAAAAGCCACGGGCTCGTTAGCTGGGCTTTTCTCGAACATTCTTCGAGACATATTTATCAGAGCGATTATAGCGCTAATGCGTCCTATAATGAGCTTGCCACACAAGGAAAGCTCAAGCACCGCGGCGTACATAATTGAAAGGTAAACCCGCTAGCAGCGGGTTTATTCGTGAGCAGCCGGGCGCCTGGAGCTTAGCGAAACGCTTGTAAGGAGTAACATGAGCGATTTCCTAAACCGTATGAAGTCTGCCGCCAAGGCCGACCTTAAGACGATCGTCCTGCCCGAGGGCGAGGATCCGCGCACCATCGTCGCGGCCACCAAGATCATCGAGGAGGGCCTGGCAAAGATCGTCATCCTGGGTAACCCCGACGAGATCGACGTTCCCGGCGCTACCGTCATCGACCCGCGCAATGCCGAGAAGCACGAGGAGTACGCGCAGAAGTTTGCCGAGCTCCGCGCCAAGAAGGGCGTCACCATCGAGCAGGCTCGCGCCCAGGTGATGGACGCTACCTACTTTGGCACCATGATGGTCAAGATGGGCGACGCCGACGGCCTGGTCTCCGGCGCCTGCCACTCCACCGCCGACACTCTGCGCCCCGCGCTGCAGATCCTCAAGACCGCCCCGGGCACCAAGCTGGTCTCGGCCTTCTTCGTGATGTGCACCGATACCCCGCAGTTCGGCACCGACGGCACGCTGATCTTCGCCGACTGCGGTCTCAACATCAACCCGTCCTCCGACGAGCTCTCCGAGATCGCCATCGCCTCCGCTCACTCCTGGTCCACCTTCATGGGCAACGTTGAGCCGCACGTGGCCATGCTCTCCTACTCCACCATGGGCTCCGCCGGCGGCGAGGTCGCCAAGAAGGTCCAGGAGGCCGTGAAATTCTGCCACGAGAAGGCTCCCGAGCTCGCCATCGATGGCGACCTGCAGCTCGACGCCGCCATCGTCCCCACCGTCGCCCAGCTCAAGGCTCCCGGCTCCTCCGTCGCCGGTAAGGCCAACGTGCTGGTGTTCCCCGACCTCGAGGCCGGTAACATCGGCTACAAGCTGGTCCAGCGCTTCGCCGGCGCCGACGCCTACGGCCCCATCCTGCAGGGCATCGCCAAGCCGGTTAACGACCTTTCGCGCGGCTGCTCTGCCGACGACATCGTGGGTGTCGTGGCCATCACCGCCGTCCAGGCTCAGATGGCTGAGTAGCGGACGTATCCCCTCGGGACCCTACAGGGTAAAGCTCTGAAAACGTCCTCGGACATGTCGGAAGCCCCCGCTGCGCACTACGTGCGGCGGGGGCTTCCTCCGTCCTGCGGAAAGTTTTCAGAGCTTTACCCTGTAGGGTCCCTGCCGCTACGTTGCAATCAGGGCATCTGGAGTGGACGGCGGCTTGGCTACGAGCTGGGGCTGAGAATCCTGAACGGATGGGTGTCGTTGCTGAAAGTGCAGGCGTTGCCGGCGATGATCACTTTGGGACTGGAATTTCCGTATGCTAGTAAAAAGGCCTCCGGAGCTGTTGCTCTGGAGGCCTTTTGTTTACATGCAAACGGGTGCGTTAGTTGTTCTTGGTCAGGCGTTCGACGTCGTGGGCGATCATGTATTCCTCGTCGGTGGGGATGACCATGACCGTGACGGCGGAACCGGCGGCACTGATGACCTGTGGGCCGTTGCCCACGGCCTCGCGGTTCTTATTGTTGTCGATGCGCACGCCCAGCCACTCAAAGCAGTCGCAGAAAGCCTTGCGGATCGACCAGTCGTTCTCGCCGATGCCGGCAGTAAAGGTAATGGTGTCCACGCCCGCCATGGAGGCAATCATGGAACCGGCCTGCTGCATGGCCTTGTAGGCGAACATGTCGAAGGCGAGCAGGCAGCGCTCGTCACCCTCGGAGGCGCGCGTGCGGATGTCGCGGGCGTCGTTGGAGATACCCGAGATGGCAAGCAGACCGGACTGCTTGTTCATCATGTCGTCGACTTCCTGGTAGCTGTAGCCGCCCTCGCGCTGCAGGTAGCACACGGTAGCCGGGTCGATAGAGCCGCAGCGGGTTCCCATCATCAGGCCGTCAAGCGGCGTGAGGCCCATCGTGGTGTCGCGGCACACGCCGTCCTCGATGGCTGCGAGCGAGGCGCCGTTGCCCAGGTGGCACGAAAGCAGGCGGTGGCAGCGCGAGCCCAGGATCTCCTTGGCCATCATCCACTCATAGCGGTGGCTCGTACCGTGGGCGCCGTACTTGCGCACGTGATACTTGTCGCACACGTCCTTGGGCAGGGCGTAGGTGTAGGCAACCTCGGGCATGGTCATGTGAAACGAGGTATCAAAGACGGCCACGTTGGGCAACTCCGGATACTTCTCGCGGCAATACTCAATCGCCGCGGCCTCGCCGTAGTTGTGCAGCGGAGCAAGCGGTGCCACCTCGAGAATCTTGGCCATGACCTCGTCGTCGACGACCGCGGAATCATCGAAGTGCCAGCCGCCCTGAACGATGCGATGCCCAATGCCATCAATCGTAAAGTCGGTCTTCTCGAGCTCCTCGAGCACGCGAGCGATAGCAGAGCGATGATCGGGGAAGGGAACCTCCTCG
>CAJMSO010000218.1 GCA_905216075.1 uncultured bacterium
GAGCCGAAGAGCACTTAATGTGCTCTTCGTGCGAGCAGGACTGTAGAGCAGGAAATCTCACAGGCCGCGACCGGCCCTCTGTGGGCGAGCAAGCGGCCAGCAACGACATCCGTCCAATAATTCGTGCGAAACACAATGAAAAACAGTTTGATGTGAGTTAATATAAACAACGTCGTGAATCTGACTCCTGTCGCATACACGACAGGGGTTAAACACAAAAAAGGAGTCAATTATGGTTTCTGAGAAGGCTACCCTCGTTAATCCTCAGGGTCTTCACATGCGTCCTGCTGGCCTCTTCGCCTCCACCATGGGCAAGTACGCCTGCGACGTGACGGTCGTCACCCCCGAGAAGGAGGTCAACGGCAAGTCCCCGATGGCCCTCATGGCTGCTGGTATCCCCTGCGGCACCGAGGTCGAGGTCAAGTGCGACGGCGCCGACGAGGCCGAGGCTCTGGCTGCTGCCATCGAGCTCATCAAGAGCGGTCTTGGCGAGTAGAACTCAAACGGGTCGCATGTTGAACAACTAAGTTCATATTTGGGGGCGCAGTGACCTGTTTTAAGGTAGCTGCGCTCTTTTGTCATGGATATGGCAAAACGCTTTATCACATGACACGGAGAGAGGAATGGGAATGTATCAGGGAGTCAACGCTTCCGAGGGCATCGGTATCGGCACCGTCATGGTCGCCGTCGATCCCGACTTGACGTTTGAGCCGCACGAGGTTGCTGATTCGGCAGCAGAGAAGGAGCGCTATCAGTCCGCTCTTTCGGTCTTCTGCGAGAAGACCCAGGCTCAGGCCGACCACATGAAGGAGACGGTGGGCGAGGCCGAGGCCGAGATCATGAGCGGACACATTGTCCTGGCTCAGGACCCGGGCATGACCGATGCCATCAACGCTGCCATTGACGGCGGCACCTGCGCCGAGCAGGCGCTCATGGACACCTCGACCATGTTCGAGAACATGTTCCTGTCCATGGACGACGAGATGTTCCGTCTGCGCGCGGCCGATATCGCCGACATCCGCACCGGTATTCTGGCCGAGCTGCTGGGCAAGGAGGTCGTCGACCTCTCCGTCCTGCCCGAGAACACCGTCGTTGTCGTGCATGACCTTACGCCGTCCATGACCGCCACGATCGATAAGGCTCACGTTGCCGGTATCGTCACCGAGACCGGTGGCCGCACGTCGCACTCCGCGATTATCGCGCGCGCCCTCGAGATCCCGGCTGTCCTTTCGGTTTCCAACAGCTGCACCGCGCTGCGCAACGGCATGACCGTTGTCGTCGACGGTGGCAAGGGCATCGTCGAGGCCGATCCCGACGAGGAGACGCTCGCTGCCTACACCGCCAAGGCCGAGGCCTTCGCTGCCGAGAAGGCAGCCCTCGAGGCCTTCCGTGGCAAGCCGTCCGTGACTGCCGATGGCATCAAGAAGATCATCGCCTGCAACATCGGTAACCCCGATGACGTGCCCAACGCGCTCGATCACGATGCCGAGGCTATCGGTCTGTTCCGCTCCGAGTTCCTATTCATGGACTCTGCTGAGCTTCCTTCCGAGGAGGAGCAGTTCAACGCCTACCGTAAGGTCGCCAGCGCGCTCAAGGGCGCTCCGGTCATCATCCGCACGCTCGATGTGGGTGGCGACAAGGAGATTCCGTATCTGCACATGGTCAAGGAAGATAACCCCTTCATGGGCTTCCGCGCTGTGCGTTACTGCCTGGCCAATCCCGACCAGTACAAGGTCCAGCTCCGCGCCCTGCTGCGCGCCAGCGCCTTCGGTGACGTTAAGATCATGATCCCGCTCGTCACCTGCGTCGAGGAGGTCTTGGCTGTCAAGGAGCTCGTCGAGCAGTGCAAGGCCGAGCTGACTGAAGAGGGTCGCAAGTTCAACGAGAACATCGAGGTTGGCATCATGGTCGAGACGCCCGCCGCTTCGCTGCTCGCAGACCGTCTGGCCGAGGTCGCTGACTTCTTCTCCATCGGCACCAACGACCTGATCGGCTACACCATGTGCGCCGACCGTGGTAACGACACCATCTCCAACCTGTACCAGGTGTACTATCCCGCCGTGCTCCGCTCGCTCAAGAACATCATCGAGAGCGGCGTGAAGGCCGGCATTATGGTCGGTATGTGCGGCGAGGCCGCTGCCGATCCGCTGCTCGAGCCGTTGCTGATCAGCTGGGGCCTGGAGGAGTTCTCGATGAGCGCTCCGTCGATCCTGCGCGCCCGCAAGACCATCAGCCAGTGGACCAAGGCCGAGTGCGACGAGCTCGCCGAGAAGGCGCTCGCCTGCAACACCGCCGCCGAGGTCAAGGCACTGCTCGAGTCCGCAGCTCGCTAATTTGGTATCAGAGGTAACCGCGTGGTTGGAATGGGCCGGCCACGCGGCCCTCACATATACAGGGGGTACTGTAAATGTTCTACACGCTAACCGCTAATCCGGCTGTCGACATGACGGTTTCGAGCTCTCCGCTCGAGCCCGACGAGAACGTCCGCACCGGCTCGGCCAGCTACACGGCCAACGGCAAGGGCCTCGACGTGTCCTTCGCCTTTAAGAAGATGGGCGTCGACACCGTCGCGCTCGGCTTCTTCGCTGGCTTCACGGGCAAGTTTATCGTCGAGGAGGTCATGAACCTGGGTTGCCTGTGCCGCCCGGTCTGGACCGACGGCATCACGCGCATCAACACCTACGTCAACGATGGCCAGCACGAGTACGGCATCCTCAACCCCGGCGCTCCTATTACGCCGCAGCACCAGGAGGAGCTCTACAACATCCTGGACACCGCGGGCGATCTTGAGTGCCTGATTGTCTCCGGCTCCGTGCCTCCCAAAGCTACGCCCGACTTCCTGGCTCAGGTCATGGAGCATGCTCAGGCCCGTGGCGCCGACGTCGTCCTGGACCTGTCCTCCGACAAGCTCAAGGAGCTCGCTCACAAGAAGCCGCTGCTCATCAAGCCGAACCATCACGAGATGAAGGCCATCTTCGGCGTGCCGGTCGACACCGATGACGAGGTCCGCGTTGCCATGAAGCTCGCCCACGACGCCGGCGTCCAGAACGTGCTGCTCACCCGTGGTAGCCGCGGCGACGCTTACTTCTCCAACGGCGAGGACATCTGGTACGCCAAGCGTGAGTTCAACATCAAGCTTGTTTCTTCCGTTTGCGCCGGCGACTGCACCCTTGCTGCGTTCCTGCACAAGTGGTACAGGGATCGCGACAACGTCGAGGAGGCCATGAAGCTCGCTATGGCCACCGGCGCCAACGTTGCCGAGTCCGTCGGCATCGGCGACTTCGGTCACGTCGATGAGTACAGCAAGCGCGTTGCTGTCCGCAAGCTCGATCGTCAGTAATCGAAACGCGACATATTCGCGCGCATGCGGCGCCCCGGTTTCGGCCGGGGCGCCTTTTTTGTTCCGCCATGGGGGAGACGTGTCCCGCCGTACTTCATCGCTTCCACACCGTTCACCGAGTTGTCCTAGCCTTTTGTCTATGCGTGGAATATACTTTCATTAACACGTTGCTTCGTGAAAGGAACATTCATGATTTACACGCTCACTGCTAATCCCGCCATTGATTACAACATCGCCTGCGACGGCCTTGCTGCCAACACCGTCACGCGTACCCGCAACGCCGTCTACACGCCCAACGGCAAGGGCCTCAACGTCTCGTTTACGCTTGACCACTACGGTGTCGACACCACGATCCTGGGCTTCTTCGCTGGCTTCTCGGGCGAGTTCATCGTCAAGGGCGCCGAGGCCCTGGGCGTGCCCGTCAAGCCCGTGTGGACCGACGGCATCACGCGCGTCAACGTGTTCCTCAATGCCGGCCCCGACACCGAGTACAACATGGTCAAC